>JASHSE010000029.1 GCA_030036975.1 Xanthobacteraceae bacterium
ACGCCGACAGGAAGTAAAGATCCCTACGCATTGCGAAGGGCAGCATTGGGGATTGTTCGCCTCGTATTAGCAAGCGAGCTCAGAGTTTCGTTGGTTGATTTGGTCCGATTGTCGTACAGCATACTAATTTCGAGTTCTGCCAAAGGTAGCGAGTCCGCGATACATCGTTATGAGACGGAGGACGCTGTCTACCAAAGCGAGCTTTTCTCCGATAATTTCTGGAGCGAACAATATCCGGCTATCGTTCTTATTAAGTATCCTGACCCCCCAGGCGCTATAAATCAGTTTGTTCGTCTCTATGAACCGTTTAGTTGGATGAAATTTGGATTGTCTACTTTCTTTGCCGATCGCCTCAAAGTCCAGCTTCGCGAACAAGGCGCCCGGCACGATCTGGTCGATGCAGTATTCGCGCTCGAAGGCCAGGACGATCTGCTGCTCATCGTCCGCCGCGTCGAGGCGTTGGGGAAATTCCTCGATACCGACGATGGCAAGAATCTGCTCGCCGGCTATAAGCGCGCGACCAACATCATCCGCATCGAGGAGCGCAAGGATAAGCGCGAGTATACGGGGGCGCCCGAGCCCAAACTCTACGAGCAGGACGAAGAGAAGGCGCTGGCGCAGGCGATCGTCGGGGCGAAGGCCGATGCCGAGCGTGCCGTCGCTGCCGAGGATTTCGAAGGCGCGATGCGCGCCATGGCCAAGCTGCGGCCCACCGTCGATGCCTTCTTCGACAAGGTGACGGTCAACGTCGATGACAAGGCGCTGCGCGAGAACCGGCTGAAACTGCTCAACGAAATCCGCGCCGCGACGCGCGCGGTCGCGGATTTCTCCAAGATCGAGGGCTGAGCCAATTCGGCTGCTAATTTCCGCTCATTCCCGCGCAAGCGGGAATCCAGACGGCTCGCGTCCGGTGTCGCGATAGCCAACTGGGTCCCCGCTTTCGCGGGGACGAGCGGACTGAAAGCGATCGACCTGAATTCGCGTGATCCGGCTTTCAGCGCGCCGGCCGCTGCGTTAAATTATCAGCATGGGCATCTCGACATCGTGCTCCGCGTCATCGTCGCCGCAATCGTAGGCGGGCTCGTTGGCCTCAACCGCGACCTGCACGGCAGCCCACAGGCGTGCGCACGCCGTGCCGCGCCCGGCGCCGCTTGCGGAACTGCGTCCTGTGCGTCGTTGCGGTCGGCGTGGTGCTGGCGTTCTTGCTTATTCTGTTCGGCGGGCGGATCGAAGATTTATCGGAGCGATGGAGGCACGATGCACCCGGTGGACCCGAGGAATGAACGGTTTCCAGCCGGCTCCGCCGTGCTAGAACCGAAATGCGCCCGGCGCGTTGATATGCTATCCCTGCCGGCCTGCCGCGTTCCTTCCGCACAATCCAACCTAAGGCAAATTCATGACCCTCACGGATCCCAACATTTCGCCGCTTGTTGCCTTGATCGCCGGGATTTTGATTCTGATCCTGCCGCGCCTGCTCAACTACATCGTCGCGATCTATCTCATCATCATCGGCGTCGAGGGTCTCAACCACATCCACCATTTCTTCCGCTGATGACGCATCCATGGCCAAATCGCGCTCCAAAACCTCCCGTCAACCGGTGAAGACATCGCCCGTCCGCGCGCGCCGCAACGGCGCCAATAAGCCGCGCGTCTCTGCAGCCAAGCCGGAGCGCGCTCCGGCCCAAAAAGCCGCGAAAAAGGGCAAGTGGGTCTACGGCTTCGGCGGCGGCAAGGCCGAGGGCCGCGCCGCGATGCGCAATCTGCTCGGCGGCAAGGGCGCCGGCCTTGCCGAGATGGCGCATCTCGGCCTGCCGGTGCCGCCCGGCTTCACCATCACCACCGACGTCTGCACCTATTTCTACCAACACGACAAATCCTACCCGAAGCATCTGCAGCCGCAGGTCGAGGCGGCGCTCGCCGCGCTCGGCCGCATCAGCGGCAAAAAATTCGGCGATGCCAAAAATCCGCTGCTGGTCTCGGTGCGCTCCGGCGCACGCGCCTCGATGCCCGGCATGATGGACACGGTGCTCAATCTCGGGCTCAACGACTTAACCGTCGCGGCGCTTGCCGAAAAATCCGGCGACCGGCGCTTTGCGCAAGACAGCTACCGCCGCTTCATCACCATGTATTCGGACGTGGTGCTCGGCATCGGCCATGATCACTTCGAGGAAATCCTCGACGAGCACAAAGAGCGCGCCGGCTATACGCTCGACACCGATTTGAGCGCGGAAGACTGGGAAACGGTCATCGCGCGCTACAAGCAGCGCGTCGAGCAGGAAAGCGGCAAGCCGTTCCCGCAGGACCCGCATGCCCAGTTGTGGGGTGCCATAGGCGCGGTGTTCGGCTCGTGGATGAACCAGCGCGCCATCACCTATCGGGGCCTGCACGGCATTCCGGAAAGCTGGGGCACCGCGGTCAACGTGCAGGCCATGGTGTTCGGCAACATGGGCGGGACGTCCGCAACCGGCGTCGCTTTTACACGCAACCCGTCGACCGGCGAAAAAAAGCTCTATGGCGAGTTTTTGATCAACGCCCAGGGTGAGGACGTGGTCGCCGGCATCCGCACGCCGCAGGAAATCACCGAGGCGGCGCGAAAGGAGGCCAAATCCGACAAGCCGTCGATGGAAGCGGCCCTACCCGAAGCGTTTGCCGAGCTCAAGCGCATTCACTCGCTGCTGGAGCGGCATTACCGTGACATGCAGGACCTCGAATTCACCGTCGAGCAGGGCAAGCTGTGGATGCTGCAGACGCGCAGCGGCAAGCGCACCGCGAAGGCCGCGATCCGTATCGCGGTGGAGTTGGCGGACGAGAAGCTCATCGGCAAGGAAGAGGCGGTCTCGCGCATCGATCCGGTGACGCTTGACCAGCTGCTGCATCCGACCATCGATCCGGCCGCCGAGCGCAACGTGATCGCCACCGGGCTGGCGGCGTCGCCTGGCGCCGCGTGCGGCGACATCGTGTTCTCGCCCGACGAGGCCGAAACGCTCAAGAGCCAAGGTCACAAGGTCATTCTGGTGCGGGTCGAGACTTCGCCGGAGGACATTCACGGCATGCACGCCGCCGAAGGCATTTTGACGGCGCGCGGCGGCATGACGTCTCATGCGGCGGTGGTCGCGCGCGGCATGGGCAAGCCGTGCGTTTCCGGCGCCGGCGTGCTGCGTGTCGATTACCGCAGCCAGACCGTGAGCGCCGGCGGCGTGACCCTGAAAAAGGGCGACACGCTCACCATCGACGGCTCGACCGGCCAGGTTCTGGTCGGCAAAGTGCCGATGCTGCAGCCCGAGCTCGCCGGCGAATTCGCCACCCTGATGCAATGGGCCGACGGCTTACGCAAACTGAAAGTCCGCGCCAACGCCGACACGCCGGCCGATGCGCAGGCCGCGATCAAGTTCGGCGCCGAGGGCATCGGCCTTTGCCGCACCGAGCACATGTTCTTCGACGAGGACCGCATCCGCGCGGTGCGCGAAATGATTCTCGCCGGCGACGAACAGGCGCGCCGCGCCGCGCTTGCCAAACTCTTACCGATGCAGCGTGCCGATTTCGTCGAGCTGTTCAAGATCATGGGGGCGCTGCCGGTGACGATCAGGCTGCTTGATCCGCCGCTGCATGAGTTTCTGCCGCACAGCGACGAGGAAATCGCTGCGGTCGCGCAAGCCATGGGCGCCGATCCGAAGAAACTCGCCGACCGCGCCCGCGAGCTGCACGAGGTCAATCCGATGCTCGGCTTCCGCGGCTGCCGGCTAGCCGTCGCGTATCCGGAAATCGCCGAAATGCAGGCGCGCGCTATTTTCGAAGCCGCGGTCGAGGCGAGCCGCGCCACCGGCAAGCCGGTCAAGCCGGAAATCATGGTGCCGCTCACCACCGGCAAAGCCGAGTTCGACCTGGTCAAGGCGCGCATCGACGCCATGGCCAAGACAGTCGCCGCCGAGACCAAGCGCGCGGTCGCGTATCAGGTCGGCACCATGATCGAGCTGCCGCGCGCCGCACTCAAGGCCGGCGAGATCGCCGAGACCGCGGAATTCTTCTCGTTCGGCACCAACGATTTGACGCAGA
>JASHSE010000030.1 GCA_030036975.1 Xanthobacteraceae bacterium
GCTGCGCCGACGTCGACCTCAACCGCTGGCTCTCCGGCGTTTATGCCGTGCCGGTGACGGAAGACGAGGAAGACGATGAGCGGCGCGAGGATAGGAGCGAGGAAGCGAACTAGGTCCTATTCTGGACAGCCGGAAATCGAAACTCTATAACCGCGCGCTTGCGAACGCCCACCCGTGGGCTTTGCTCGCGTGGGCCCAGGTAGCTCAGTTGGTAGAGCACTGCACTGAAAATGCAGGTGTCGGTGGTTCAATTCCGCCCCTGGGCACCACCCTGCTTCGCGCTACGCGCTTCGCAGGATTGCACCACTCAAAATCGCGAAGGTACCACCAAAATTTTTTCCATTCATGGCTTCTGATCCGCTGCCCGCGTCTCCAGCAAACGGCTTGATAGGAGGGCGCGAACCGTCTGCTCCAGTGGCGATCCTGCTCTGCACCTACAACGGCGCGCGGTTTTTGCCGCAGCAGCTTAAGTCGTACGAGGCGCAGGATTTTGCCGATTGGCGGCTGTTTGTGTCCGACGACGGCTCGCGGGACGCGACGCTGTCGTTGCTCGAAGCGTTTCAAAAAAAACACGGCGCCGAACGGGTGCATATTCGCCGCGGGCCATGCCGGGGGTTTGCGGCCAACTTTCTGTCGTTGATCTGCGATCGCTCGATAACGAGCACCTATTACGCGCTGTCGGATCAGGATGATATCTGGGCGGCCGATAAACTGTCGCGCGCGGCGGCGGCGCTCGCCGCTGCGGCTGCCGACGAGCCGGCCGTTTATTGCTCCCGCACGCGGCTGATCGACGAGGCCGGCGCCGATATCAGGCTGTCGCTTTTGTACAAGAAGCCGCCGCATTTCCGCAATGCGCTGACGCAAAGCCTGGCGAGCGGCAATACCATCGTGCTCAACGAAGCGGCGCGGCAACTATTGATGCGCGCCGGCCCGGACGTGAACGTTGCGGCACACGATTGGTGGATTTACCTCGCGATCAGCGCCGCGGGCGGCCGCATGCTTTACGACAGCGCGCCGACGGTCGGCTACCGCATGCACGCCGGCAATGTCATCGGTTCCAACCGGGCGGCGGGCGCGCAGATGCGACGCGCCGGAATGCTGTGGCAGGGCCAGTACAAGACCTGGACCGACATGCACGTGCGCGCGTTGGAGCGACTTGAAGGCGTGATGACCGATGAAAACCGCAGGACATTCGAGCAGTTTCGCCGCGCGCGCAAACGCAGCGTGTTGCCGCGCGCCTATGGCCTCCTCCGCGCCGGCGTCTACCGGCAGACGTTTCTCGGCAATATCGGATTGCTGGCGGCGGCGTTGATCGGCAAGGTGTGACGCAATTCCGGATCGCCACTTCTGTCGTCACTCCGGATCGCCGCGACCCCGCCTTCGCTCGCTTCGTGAGCTACGGCGGGTATGAGTCCGCTGGAGCGCGGAGCGCGTAGGCGGAAGCGGCGAGTCCGGAATCCATAACCCCTGCGCCGGGGTTATGGATTCCGGGTTCCTCGCTTCGCTCGGCCCCGGAATGACGTCACGCGGGTTTGCTCAACTCGAGCGTCACGAAAAAATCCCGTCCGATCGATTCGATCGAGAATGCCGCGCCGGTCGAGGCCAACAGCTTGCGGATTTGCTGCTCGCGGTAGAGAAAAAGATCGCAGCGGCCGCGGTAGCGCAGTTGCCGCTGCCAGGCGAGCGGCCCGCCGGCCTTGGGAAAACTGAGAAAGGCGCGCCGGCGGGTGATGGCGCAGACGCGATCGACGATGGGACGCGCGTCGCGGACGTAGTCCATGAAGCCCATGACCACCGCGTAGTCGAATTTTTCGCCGATCGGGTAGCTGAGGAAATCGCCGCTGACGAACGCGCAGCGCTGCGCAACGCCGGCCGTCTGCGCCGTCTGGTCGGCGATTTTCAGCATGCCGGGAGCAAAGTCCAAACCGAGCACGCGCGCGGCGCCGGCGCGCGCCAGGGCCACGCTGTAATGTCCCGGGCCGCAGCCGATGTCGATGACGCTGCAGCCTTCGATGGGGCGGCACCCTGCCAGCGTCCGCTCGTAGCGCACCAGCATCGAGCGGCGAAACAGCCGGTTGATCAGCCCCTCGAACGCGCGGTCGCTGTTGCCGTAGATCGCGTTGAAGTCCGCCGCATAGCGGTCGAAGAAGGTCGCGGTGCGTTCGCTCACTGCAAAGTCCCATGCGCGATGTAGCGGTCGAACGACGTGACGCGAAACTCGCTTAAGATCGCGTCGAGTTTTCCGCGTGTGGAACGAAGATTGACATAGCAGCTGAACCGGCGCCGCAAGCTCAGCGGCAGGCGCGGTTGCGCGGGATCGATCTCGCGCGGATGGATGTAGAACACGACCGGCCGGCCGTTATCGAGCGTATGGCGCGCCATGGTGCGGATCACCGGATAGGGAAACAGCCGGAGATAGCCGCCGCCGAAGAAGCACAGCCGCGTGCCCAAGAACGGCACCACGGTGATCGGAAACTCCGTAATGGCGCCCGCCGACGTCTGCACCGCATAGGGTTCGAAGCTGCTGCCGGCAAGGCCGCCGGTCTGATGGCGCGCCGGGAATACGGAGGAGTCGTAGCTGTAGCCGGCTTCCGCCACCTTGTCGAAGAACCACGGCGTATGTTCGGTGACGGAAAACGCCGGCGCCCGGTAGCCGCGCACCGGTCTGCCGGCAATATCTTCGAGCAGCCGGCGCGATGCCAATGCGTCTTCATAAAACTCCGCCGGTGACATGTCGTAGGCCAGCCGGTGAAAATAGCTGTGCGAGGCGATCTCGTGGCCCGCGGCGGCGGCCTCGCGCACCAGATGCGGAAACCGCTTGGCGAAATAACCGAGGAAGAAGCAGGTCGCGGTACTGCGGCGTTCCGCTAAAAGCTCGAGCAGCCCGCGAAAGTTTTTCTCCAGCCGGCTTTCGAGATGATCCCACTGTGACGGCGGCGGTTCCTGCCCGGTTCCGGACAGATTGAACCAATCTTCGACGTCGATCGAGAAAATGCTCTGCCGCACGTCCAAAACGTTCCGTGTGTGTCGCAGACTTAAGGCGCGGCCGGCATCGATTTTCGGCCTGTTGGCTAAAGCAACCTTATCATCCGCCCTCGCGACGATCAAACAGCCGCAAGTCATCACGCCGCCAAAGTCGCGCCGGCGGCCTTGTTTTCCAGATACCAGCGGTAGGTGGCGGCAATACCGTCTTGCAGCGCAATTTGCGGCGTCCAGCCGAGCGCGGCGATGCGGCTCGAATCCATCAGCTTGCGCGGCGTGCCGTCCGGCTTGCTCGGATCGAACACGATCCTGCCGCGGTAATCGACCACGCGGGCGATGATGTCGGCAAGCGCGGCGATCGATACGTCGCTACCGGCGCCGCAATTGATGGGCTCGTCGCCGTCGTAATTGTCCAACAAAAACACGACCGCGCGCGCCAAATCCTCGACGTGCAGAAACTCGCGCATGGGCCGGCCGGTGCCCCAGACCGCGACTTCCGGACGATCAGCGGCTTTCGCCTCGTGGAACCTGCGAATGAGCGCCGCCATGGCGTGGCTGGTCAGTGGATCGAAATTATCGCCGGGGCCGTAGAGGTTGCACGGCATCACCGATACATAACGGCGGCGGTACTGCTTGCGGTAAGCTTGGCAGAGCTTGATGCCGGCGATCTTGGCAATCGCGTACCATTCGTTGGTCGGCTCCAGCGCGCCGCCGAGCAGCGCGTCCTCCTTGATCGGCTGCGGCGCGAATTTCGGGTAGATGCAGGACGAGCCGAGAAAGACCAGGCGATCGATGCCGGCAACATGCGCGGCGTGAATCACATTGGTTTCGATCGCGAGGTTTTCGTAGATGAAATCCGCCGGGTAAGCGTCGTTCGCGTAGATGCCGCCGACCTTGGCGGCGGCCAGCACGATCGCCTCCGGCCGGTGTTGGGCCAGCCAGGCCTGGACGGCGGATTGCTGGCAGAGATCGAGGGCATCGCGGCCGGCCTTGAGCACTTCGTCGCCGCGCGCCGCGAGGCAACGCGTGACTGCGGAGCCGACCATGCCGTTATGTCCGGCAACCCAGATTCTCTTGCCGCTCATGTGCCTTTCACCAACGACCACCACCAACCCGTATCACGGCCGGCGGCGCAGCCGCCAGCCGCTCGCACGCCGTCTTGATGGGGCGGCTTTACGGCGCCAGCACCACCGCGTGCGCCATGTAGAGAAACAGCGAAACGCCCAAAAGTCCGATCAGCACGGAGAGCGCGATGTCGAACCGCTCGCCCGGGCTCG
>JASHSE010000259.1 GCA_030036975.1 Xanthobacteraceae bacterium
GCAAAGAACGCCGCTGCGCTTGAACGCCAGCGAGGAAACGGCTGATGCCTCCTCGCCCGCTCTCGGCCGCGAAAAACTTCGTCGACCGCCATGGCCTTTGGACCGGCGAGCAGGCGCGCGCCGCCAACGCCGTGGCGCACACGATCCAAAAACATAATCTCGAACTGGTGCGTTTCTCGTTCGCCGATCAGCATGGCGTGCTGCGCGGTAAGACCGTCATCGCCGCGGATGCGCCGGCGCTGATGCGAAGCGGCGTCACCATGACGACCACGCTTCTCGCCAAGGACACCGCCCACAAGACCGCCTGGCCGGTATTCACCGCGGGCGGCGGTTTCGGCATGACGGAGATGCAGGGCGGCGGCGATTTCGTCATGGTGCCAGATCCGGCGACCTTCCGCGTGCTGCCGTGGGCGGACAAGACCGGCTGGATGCTGTGCGACATCTATTTCACCAACGGCAAGCCGGTGCCGTTCTCGACCCGGCAGGTGCTGCGCAGCGCGCTCGACCGGCTGCGCCGGCACGGCTTCGATTTCCTCGCCGGCCTTGAAGTCGAGTTTCATCTGTTCAAGCTGGACAACCCGCGGCTCGACCCGGACGACGCGACCTGGCCGCCGCGCGCGCCCGAGGTGAGCCTGCTCAACCAGGGCTATCAGTATCTGACCGAGAGCCGCTTCGATCAGCTCGACGCCGCGCTCATCCCGATCCGCCGCGGCATCGCGGCGCTCGGCCTGCCGCTGCGCTCGCTCGAAGTCGAGCTCGGGCCGAGCCAGTGCGAGTTCACGTTCCGGCCGCAGCGCGGGCTCGACGCCGCCGACGCCATGGTGCTGTTCCGCGCCGCCGCCAAGCAGATCGCGCGCCGCCACGGTCTTCTTGCCAGCTTCATGTGCCGGCCGGCGCTACCAAACGTGTTCGCCTCGGGCTGGCATCTGCATCTGTCGCTGATCGACCGCAAACGCCGCAGCAACGCCTTCGTCGGCGGCGCGCGCGAACAGCTGTCGGCGACCGGGCGGCATTTTCTCGGCGGCCTGCTCGCCCACGCCCACGCCGCCACCGCGTTCGCCACGCCGACCGTCAACGGCTACCGGCGTTACCGCGCCTACGCGCTCGCCCCCGACCGCGTCGTCTGGGCGCGCGACAATCGCGGCGTCATGGTGCGCGTGCTCGGCGAGCCGGGGGATCCGTCGACCCATCTGGAAAACCGCGTCGGTGAGCCGGCGGCCAACCCGTACCTCTACATCGCCGCGCAGATCCATGCCGGCCTCGACGGCATCGCGGAAAAACGCGATCCCGGCCCCTCGGCCGACACGCCGTACGAGACCAAGGCGCAGGCGCTGCCCAAGAGTCTCGGCGAAGCGCTCGCCGAGTTGCGCGGCAGCGAAATGTTTCGCGAAGGCTTTGGTCCGGCATTTATCGACTATTACGTGCGCCTGAAGGAAGCCGAGCTCGCGCGATTTACCAGCGAAGCGGGCGACAAGGGCGAAGTCACTGCATGGGAGCAGAACGAATATTTCGATTTGTTTTAAATATTCCGGGCTGCCATTAACGGCGAGTGCTCACAGCAGGACCGACCTGACGCCGAGAGCGGAAGCTGCCTCGTTGAAGCGGCGATCCAGCGTACACAGCGTCGCCCCATGATCAGCGCAAATGGCGAGATGCAATGCATCGGCAGCCCGTAAACCCAACGCGAACTGATCTGCGAACCGCGCCGCGGTCCGGAATTGAAGACTTGAGACTGGAAGCACACTGAAGGTTTGTTCGAGCCATACAGTAAAGACAGCCAGCGCCTCGGCGCGATTAATCGCGGTAATCTGGCGGCTTCGCACCTTAAGAGACAGCGCGCCGGAAAATTCGGCTATCACCCAATCGCTGACAGCAAGCGAGCCTGTGGTCTGCTCGCGAAGCCACTGCTGGACGCGAGATGTCTTTGCCTCTCTCGTTAAAGCGGCGACGAGAAGTGACGTGTCGAGATAAAGCGTCAATAGCGATCTTCGTCCCGCATTTTTCGCACAAAATCGCCGGCCGAGAGTTTTTGTATCGGCATGGAATCGGTTAGCGCACGCAACGCCGTGAAGTCGATCGGCTTCCGTGGCGCCTTCACTGAGGTGATTTGCGCTACCGGCTTGCCGCGGCGGGTGATACGCACGGTTTCACCGGCGGCCGCGCGTTCCACCAGCTCACTTAAGCGCGCCTTTGCATCGGCGAGGTTAACGCTCTCCATGATTTGCCCTATGTGACCATCTAATTGGTCACTTTAGCATGGCAGCCCGGAAAAGAAAAGGGGCTTACACGTCCACGCTCGCGGTCAGTGCGTTGTGCTCGATGAAGTCGCGGCGCGGTTCGACTTTGTCGCCCATCAGCTCGTCGAAGATGGTGTTGGCCTCGTCGATTTCCTTGACGCTGACCTGCAACAGCGAGCGGGCGTTGACGTCGAGCGTAGTTTCCCAGAGCTGGCCGGGGTTCATCTCGCCGAGGCCTTTGTAGCGCTGCAGCGCCACGCCTTTCTTGCCGGCGCCGGCGACGGCTTCGAATAATCCGACCGGGCCGTGGATCGGCGTCTCTTCGTCCTTCCTCCGCAGCATCGCCGGCGGCGTCGGCCGCGGATAGACGTGCTGCAGCGACGGCGCGAACTCGTCGAGCTTGCGGGCATCGGCGGAGCCGAGCAGCGCCTGGTCGATCACCGCGACTTCCTTGACGCCGCGCAGGGTGCGTTCGAACTGGAATCCGGCGGCGCCGAACTCGCCGCGCCAGCCGCGCTCGGTCTCGTCGGTCAGCGCGTCGAGCCGGCGCGCGATGTAGTCGGCGGCCCGCGCCGCGCTCACCGCATCGCCGGTGACGCGCGGATGCAGCACGCCGGCGATGGCGGCTTGCTCGATCACCTTGCGGTTATAGCGGCTGTGCAGGCCGTTGAGCAGGTTGCGGATGGTGCGCGCTTGTTCGACCAGATGGCGCAAATCCTCGCCGGCGCGCACTTCGCCCGACGACAGCCGCAGCGTGGTGTCCTCCAGTCCGGCGTCGATCAGATAATCTTCGAGCGAGCGCTCGTCCTTGAGATACTGCTCGGATTTGCCGCGGCTGATTTTGTAGAGCGGCGGCTGGGCGATGTAGAGAAAGCCGCCATCGATGATGTCGCGCATCTGCCGGTAGAAGAACGTCAGTAAGAGCGTACGGATGTGCGCGCCGTCGACGTCGGCGTCGGTCATGATGATGATCTTGTGGTAGCGCAGCTTGTCGATTGCGAACTCGTCGGCGCCGATGCCGGTGCCGAGCGCGGTGATGAGCGTGCCGATCTGCTCGGACGACAGCATCTTGTCCATGCGCGCGCGCTCGACGTTGAGGATTTTGCCGCGCAGCGGCAGCACGGCTTGAAATTCCCTGTTGCGGCCCTGCTTGGCGGAGCCGCCGGCGGAATCGCCCTCGACGATGAACAATTCGGATTTGGCCGGATCGCGTTCCTGGCAATCGGCGAGCTTTCCCGGCAGCGACGTGATGCCGAGCGCGCTTTTGCGCGTCATCTCGCGCGCCTTGCGGGCGGCTTCGCGCGCCGCCGCGGCCTGGATGACCTTGCCGACGATCATCTTGGCCTCGGCGGGATGCTCCTCGAACCAGGCCTTGAGCATGTCGTTGAGCACGCCCTCGACCACCGGGCGCACCTCGGAGGACACCAGCTTGTCCTTGGTCTGCGAGGAGAATTTCGGATCGGGCACCTTGCAGGACAGCACCGCGGTCAAACCCTCGCGGCAATCGTCGCCGGTGAGCGCGACCTTCTCCTTGCGGGCGACGCCGCTGTTATCGGCGTAGCTCGTGACCTGGCGGGTCAGCGCGCCGCGGAAGCCGGCCAAATGGGTGCCGCCGTCGCGCTGCGGGATGGTGTTGGTGAAGCACAGCACGGTCTCGTGATAGCCGTCGTTCCACCACAGCGCGCAGTCGACGCCGATCCCGTCGCGCTCGGATTTGATGACGATCGGCTGCGGGATCAGCGGCGTCTTGTTGCGGTCGAGATATTTGACGAAGGCCTCGACGCCGCCCTCATAGTGCAGGCGCTCGCGCTTCTCGACGGCATGCCGCATGTCGGCGAGCACGATGGTGACGCCGGAATTGAGGAACGCCAGCTCGCGCAGCCGGTGCTCCAGGGTGGCGAAGTCGAACTCGGTCGCCGAAAAGATCTTCTTCGACGGCAGGAACGTCACCTCGGTGCCGCGCTTGTCGTGCGCGGCGCCGACCACCGCCAGCGGCGCCACCGGCTCGCCGTCGTGGAACTCCATGAAATGGTCGCGGCCGTCGCGCCAGATGGTGAGCTTGAGCCACTCGGACAGCGCGTTGACCACCGAGACGCCGACGCCGTGCAGGCCGCCGGA
>JASHSE010000260.1 GCA_030036975.1 Xanthobacteraceae bacterium
GCGGGCTCGGCGCCGAGTGGCGGCAATACGAGCAATTTTTTCCGGCACTGGCGCAAAGCCGCATCGACCAAGTCTCCCTCGAATGCATCCATTCGCACGTGCCGATGAGCGTGCTCAAACTGCTCGACGGCAAGGACGTGCTGCTCGGCGTCATTGACGTTGCCACCGACGCGATCGAGACGCCCGAGGAAATCGCCACCGTGATCGGCCAGGCGACGCAATACGTCGCGAAAGAAAAATTGATCCCCTGCACCAATTGCGGCATGGCGCCGATGCGCCGTGACGTGGCGGAACACAAGCTGCAGGCGCTCGCCAAAGGCGCGGCGCTGGCGCGAGATAAATTCGGCAAGTGATCCGGACTACGCCTTTTCCAAAATCTCGCGCAGCACCCGCGCGTGGCTCAGATCGAGTTCACGCGTGGCAGTGAGCAGCGTTGCGTTGCGGCCTTTGATCATGGCGCGCAAGGCTGCCAGCTCATCCTGATGCGGGGCCAATTCGTCGCGGTAGCGGCGGCGGAATTCGGCAAAACGATGCGGATCATGGCCGTACCATTTGCGCAGAGCGGTCGATGGCGCGAGTGCGCGCGGCCAGGCATCGAGCTTGAGCGCGGCTTTGGCGATGCCGCGCGGCCAGAGCCGGTCGATCAGGATGCGCGGACCGTCGGCCGCGGCGGGCGCCTCGTAGGCACGCTTAATGGCGATCCGATGCGACGCCGCCGGCCGACTTCGAGCACGAACTTTCGCCACCTGATCTTAACCCGCTTGTTGGTCGTGATCCGCGATATAGAATAAGCCCGCCGATGCGCTTCGGCCAGCGCGACCCGATGCGGGAACCGGCCGTGTGCGCAGGCGTTTTTTGGGCAGGCGTTACGGTCAACGATACCCCGCAATTGCCGTGGGCGGCGGTGCGCAACGTCGCCGAGCGCTGAGCAGCCCCATGGACGCATCGAACGCAATCGCGGTCGAGACGAATCCGGCCGACCCGGACCAGCACCGCCTGCTGCGCCTCATCCTCTACGATGCGCTTGCCAGTGAGGCGATGGGCACGCTCACCACCGGCGTGTTCTTGGTCGGGTTTGCGCTGGCGCTCGGCGCCAGCAATCTTGCCATCGGCGTGCTGGCGGCGGTGCCGTTCAGTGTTCAGCTCCTACAAATTCCGGCGGTGCTTCTGGTCGAGCGGCTGCGCTCGCGCCGCGACATTAGCGTCTGGAGCACCGCGTTCGGGCGAGCCTTTCTGTTTGGCGCGGCGGTCGCTCCGCTGCTCGGCCCCGGCTACGCCATCGTGGCGCTGATCGTATCGCTCGCGGTCTATCAAGCCATGGCGGCGATCGCCGGCTGCGCCTGGAATTCGTGGATGCGCGATCTGGTGCCGCCGTCGCAATACGGGCGCTTCTTCGGGCGGCGCACCATGGCGACGACGGCGCTGTCGATCTCGCTCGCCTTGTTCGCCGGCTTCCTGATCGATTCCTGGAAACGATTCGCGCCAAACCAGGCGGTGTTCGGCTACTCGATGCTGTTCGCGGTCAGCGCCGTGATCGGCTTCGTCGGCGTCCATCTGTTGCACATCACCCCGGATTCGCCGATGCCGCCGGCGGAAAAATTCGACAATCCGTTTGCGCTTTTGCTCGCGCCGCTGCGCGAGGCGAATTTCCGCCGCCTCATCATTTTCCTGGCGTCGTGGAATTTCGCCGCCAATCTGGCGGCGCCGTTCTTCACCGTCTACATGCTCAAATCGCTCGGCTATCCCCTGACCACCGTGCTGGCGCTGACCATCGGCAGCCAGCTCGCCAATCTCGCCGCGCTCGGTCTATGGGGCACGCTGAGCGATCGCTTCAGCAACAAGGCCGTGCTGGAGATCGTGGCGCCGCTGTTTCTGATCTGCACCTTCGCCTGGAGCTTAACGGGACTGCCGTGGCTGCAGCCGATGGTGCTCTATCTGCTCATCGCCATTCACATTTTCATGGGCATCGCGACCGCCGGGGTCGGACTGGCCACCGGCAACATCGCCATGAAGCTGTCGCCGGCCGGCCAAGCCACCGCCTATCTCGCCGCCAACAGCGTCATCTCGGCGGGCTTTGCCGCGGCAGCACCAGTGCTCGGCGGCGTGTTCGCCGATTTTTTCGCCTCGCATCAGCTGACGCTGTCGTTGCATTGGGCCGGCGGCGCGAAGGACGTCAGGATGCAAGTGCTCAATTTTCAATCCTGGACCTTCTACTTTGCCATCACTTGCGTGCTCGGCCTTTATGCGCTGCATCGGCTGTCGTTCGTCGAGGAGCCGTCCGGCAGCGCCGAGCGGCTCGTATTCCGCAGATTACTGCTCGAGGCAGGACGCTGGTCGGTGCACAGCCTGTCCAGCGCCGCCGGCCTGTTGCGGGTGGTGCACCTGCCGCAGTGGTTTGCGCGTTTGCCCTAGCGGTCGCTACGCGACAGCACGTCGATCAATTCGCCCACCTTGCGCCGCTGCTCGGACTTGGTGCCTGAGGCGATGGCGTGCTCGACGCAATGGGCGACGTGGTCGGCGAGAATCTCCTCCTCGGCGCGGCGCAATGCGGCGCGCACCGCCGACAGCTGGGTCACGATGTCGATGCAATAACGGCCGTCCTCGACCATGCGCCCGAGGCCGCGCACCTGGCCTTCGATCCGTTTCAGGCGCTTGAGCACCGATGTCTTGGCAACGCTCCGCATGCTCGCTATATACCCCTACCGGGTACCCGTTTCAAGGATCTCTTCCCGCCATGGATCATGCGCACCATACGCATGCGGCGAGCGGCGGCGAAGCCGCCGTGCGCGATCCGGTGTGCGGCATGCGCGTCGATCCGGCGCTGGCGCCGCATCGCCACGCATTCGCCAAGCAGGATTTTTTCTTCTGCGGCACCGGCTGCCGCGACAAGTTTGCCGCCGATCCGGGAAAATATGTCGATGGCACCGCGGCGCGGCGGCCGGCAAGCGCTGCGCCTGGAGGCGCGATCTACACCTGCCCGATGCATCCGGAAGTCCGGCAAGTCGGGCCGGGCCATTGCCCGATCTGCGGCATGGCGCTGGAGCCTGAAGCTGGCGGCGCCACCGCGGCCGACGACGGTGAGCGCGGCGCCATGCTGCGGCGGCTGTGGATTTCGGCATTGCTCGCCGCATCCGTAATCGCCCTCGACATGGCTGGCCATTTCGGTCTTTGGCACGCATCGGGCCAGATCACGGAGCTTGTCCAACTCGCGCTGACAACGCCGGTCGTGCTGTGGGGCGGCTGGCCGTTCTTCGTGCGTGGTGCCCAATCGCTGGTCACGCGCCATCTCAACATGTTCACGCTGATCGCGATGGGCACCGGCGTTGCTTATCTCTACAGCGTCGTCGCGGTGCTCGCGCCCGGATTGTTTCCGGCGGAGTTCCGCAATAGCCATGGCGGCATCGCGCTGTATTTCGAGGCAGCGTCCGTCATTACCGTCCTGGTGCTGCTCGGTCAGGTGTTGGAGCTATCCGCCCGCGCCTCGACCATGAGCGCCATCCGCGCGCTCATCAGACTGCAGCCGAGCACCGCACGGCGCGTGCGCGAGGACGGCAGCGACGAGGATGTACCGCTCGAAACGGTGGTGATCGGCGACCGGCTGCGCGTGCGGCCAGGCGAAAAGGTCCCGGTGGACGGCGTGCTGATAGAAGGCCGTTCCCCGGTCGATGAGTCGATGGTGACGGGCGAGTCCATGCCGGTCGCCAAAGAGCCCGGCGCCAAAGCGATTGCCGGAACGCTCAACGGCAGTGGCAGCTTCGTCATGCGCGCCGAAAAAGTCGGCCACGACACGCTATTGGCCCGCATCGTCGAGATGGTCGCTGCGGCACAACGCTCGCGCGCGCCGATCGCGCGGCTCGCCGACCGCTTCGCCGCCGCCTTCGTGCCGGCCGTGATCGCGGTTGCCCTCGTTGCGTTCGTCGCCTGGGCGATGTGGGGACCGCAGCCGCGCTTCGCTCATGGGCTTGTCGCCGCCGTCACTGTGCTGATCATCGCCTGCCCATGCGCCCTCGGCCTGGCGACACCCATGTCGATCATGGTCGGCGTCGGCCGCGCCGCTTCGCTCGGCATTTTGATCAAGAACGCCGAAGTTTTGCAGCGCATGGAGCGGGTCGACACGCTGGTCGTCGACAAGACCGGCACCCTTACCGAAGGCAAGCCGAAGGTCGTCTCGGTCACGCCCGCCACGGGTTTTGACGAGGCGGCATTGCTCGGTTTTGCCGCCAGTCTCGAGCGCGCCAGCGAGCATCCGCTTGCCGCGGCGATTATTGCGGCCGCGGCTGAACGCGGCGTCGCGGTGCTTCCAGTCGCCGAATTTGAGGCTGCGGCCGGCAAAGGTGTGTGCGGCCGCGTCGATGGTCGGCGCGTGGCCGTCGGAACGGAAAAATTCATCGCCGGTTTCGGCATTGCCACCGGCATGCTCGGCACAACGGCCGAGCGGCTGCGCAACGACGGGGCAACGGTGGTGTTTGTTGCGATCGACGATCGTGCCGTCGGTCTGATTGGCATCGCCGACCCGATCAAGCCGGCCACGCCGGCCGCGCTGGCCGAACTGCGGGCGCACAACGTCGCCATTGTCATGCTGACCGGCGACAGCGGCGCCACCGCACGCGCGGTGGCGGAAAAGCTCGGCATTGCCGACGTCGAGGCCGAAGTGCTGCCGGAGCACAAAAGCGCGGCCGTCGAGGCCCTGCGCCGGCAAGGCCGCGTGGTCGCCATGGCAGGCGACGGCGTCAACGATGCGCCCGCTCTTGCCACAGCCGATGTCGGCATCGCCATGGGCAACGGCACTGACGCCGCGATCGCCAGCGCCGGCATGACGCTCGTCAAAGGCGATCTTGCCGGACTCGTGCGCGCGCGGAAACTATCTGCCGCGACCATGCGCAACATCCGGCAGAACCTGTTTTTCGCTTTCCTCTATAACGCCGCCGGCGTGCCGATCGCCGCCGGCGTGCTCTATCCACTGTTCGGACTTCTGCTCACGCCCGCCATGGGCGCCGCCGCCATGGCGCTCTCGTCGGTCAGCGTCGTGCTCAATGCCCTGCGGTTGCGCCGCGTCGCCATCTAGCGGCGCTGCGCTAGCGAATGACGCGGTCGCTGCTGTAGGTCGGCACCAGTTCGCATTTCTGCTCGGCGGCAGCGCGCTTGAGCAGTTTCTGCTGTTCCAGAACGGTCTCGTAATCGCCGCGATAGGCGATCGTGCCGATGACCGTGCCGCCGCCGCCGTCGCTCGCCTTATCCATGAGATCGCGCAACTTCTTTTCACGGGTCGCCAAGTTCTGCGACTCCGTGATCATGTCCTTGCAGTGGTAGGCCGAGTAGCGCGCTGGATCGACCAAAAGCCCGCTGACGCGGTCGCTCAGCCCGCAGCCCGACAACGCCGCCACGGCGAGGAGCAGCATCGCACGTACCACGTCACCCCGCGCGAGCGTCTTGCGCCCGCTTGCCGTTGCAGAACAGGTCATCGAGATGTCGCAGCCCGCCAATTCCCGTACCCCAAACAAAGTACGCGCACCTTGCCTGGCAAATAAGGCGGGCTAGGAACCAGTGCCGCGACCACCGGCGACATGAGGGAACGTAGCTTCATGCGGCCGTTTCGCATCGCGACGCTCCGATGCTCGCCGCTTATCAGCGGGAGACAAGTCCCACAACCAGATCAGGTCAGACTCGGGCGGCTATTCAGTCTGCGCGGCGATGAAGCCGACGACTTTGTCCTGCTGCAGCTTCTTGATGCGACCGACCAGCGCGTTGCGCGGCAGCTTGGTGGTCGCCACCATGATTCGATATAGCCCGCCTGCGGCCGGGCCGCCGATGATGCTCAGCTTGTTGGCTTCCAGAAACTGCGTGATGTCGCCCATGTGGGCCTGCGGCTGAAAGCGGATCATCGCGTAGGAGCCGTCGCCGGGCGTGCTCGTCAGCGCAGATGCGGTCTCGAACGTTTCGGTGCGGTTGCCGCCGTGCTCCTTGATGAGGACGCCGGCAATCACGCCGGCCTGCAGCACGATGGCGAGCGCCGCGGCGCTGGCCGACCAGGCCAGCGTGCGCGGCGAGCGGCTGGCAAAAAATTCGCGCAGCCGCGACGCGAGCGTTACCGACAGCGCCGGCCGGCGGGCCGGCTCGGCGTCGATCTTGGCGTATAAGTCCGCCATGACGCGCGCCGACGGCGCGCCCAGGGTCTCGTTGAGCTCGATGGTTTGGCCGAGTTCCTCGCGTACCAGCTTGTAGCGGCGCGCCAGTTGCGGATCGTCGGCCAGCGCCGCCTCGACGCGCTGCGCATCGCGCGGACTGAGGGTGCCCGCGGCGTGCCAGGGCAGCAAAAGCTCGATCTCGCTCGCTTCGTTTTTGTCTGCCGCACTCATGGCCAACCTCGGTCGATTCCCTGCTCCTTAAGGAGCTCAGATAGTCTCTTGCGCGCATAGAACATACGCGTCTTTACGGTCGCCTCCGGGATGCCGACGATGCTTGAGACTTCGGCCACCGATTTCTCGTGGTAATACACGAGATCGACGATCTCGCGATGCTCGGCCGACAGTTTCTCCAGGCATTGTCGTAACGCCGCACCTTTGTCCTTCTTCGCCAGCACCGTCTCCGGATCGTCCTGGGTATCCTCGATGGTGTCGGCGGTCTCGTCGTCCAGTGCCTCCTCGGTGCGCCGCCGCAGCGTCGACAGCGCCTTGAACCGCGCCATGCTCAGGATCCAGGTCGACACCGCGGAGCGGCCCTCGAACTTGGCGGCCTGCCGCCAGACGTCGAGGAAGACCTCGCTGATCAGGTCCTCCGCAGCGGCCTCGTTACGCACTAGGCGCAACACGAAGCGGAAGATCCGGACATGGTGCCGCGCGAACAGCACCTGCATGGCGAGCCGGTCGCCGCCTGCAATCCGCCCGATCAGAACGTCGTCCGAAGTCGTTTGCATCGGCAGAGGCTATCGGCTCATCCGTTGGTCGCCCGGGGCGGGCCGAAGGTTCAAAGGCAGCCGCGGAAAAGCGCCGCCGCGGCGCGGCCGCATGTTCCATTTCGGGACAGGGAAACGGCCGCCCGCCGCCTCCTAAATAGCACATTTCCCAGGGGTTAACGGGTGCCTGGTGCGGACGGAGGGACTCGAACCCTCACAGCCTTTCGGCCAAGGGATTTTAAGTCCCTTGCGTCTACCATTTCGCCACGTCCGCGGAACGGATTCTTTCGTCGAGAGCACCCACGCGGCTCTGTTTTAGCACGCGCCACGCGTCCGCCGAGGCCGGCGGCCGCAACGACCTATTGAGTGAGTAGCCGCCCGCCAGCTACTGCTTGCCCTTCTCCGTTCCGCTCGCGTTGGCGCCAGGCGCGGAGCGGATGTTGCCCCAAGGGTCGGCGGCCGGCTTCTTCTCCGGAATTTTCTCCGTCGCCGACTTGTAGGCTTTGTCGAGCGCGCGGTGCCGCGCCAGTTCATCCGCGCTCGGCGGCGCCTTGTCGCCGCCGAGGTGGACGCCCGGCATCAGGAGCTGCGCTGCTGCGGTTGCGGGCAGAAGCGCGAGCGCCGCCGCCCCCGCCGCGAGTGCGATGCTGCGCCGGCTTAATGCGCTAAGCCGGCTCACTGTTTGAACACGTGACCCCATAGCGTGTCCCAATCGACCCCGGAAACGTCGGTGACGCGGCCGTCCTTCTCGTAAAATTTGTTGGGCACCTGGAACATGGCGAGCATCAGCCCGCCCTCGGGCGTCCAGGCGGCGTGGCGGCTGCCAGCCTCGCGCCAGACGAACTCGCCGGCCTTGACGGAGAGTCCGGCCGCCGGACCTTCCTTGTCGCAAAGATTGCCTTCAAGCACATAGGTCTGCTCGATCTTGACGTGCTCGTGGTCGGGCAGCTGGGCGCCTGGTGCACAGCGGATCAGCGCGGTAACAAGCCCACTTGCCTTGTCGAACAAGAGGCCCTTCACCTCAAGGCCGGGGAAGCGGGTCTTTTGCCATTCCATCTGGGCGGGGCGCACCACGTGCGAGTGGGTGTCGAGCGTATCGTGCCGGGCTTTGGGCGTGACAGCGTCCATGGACGGCCTCCTGTTCGCAATGCCTACGGCGGCTTGGCTCCATCATAGACGATCCGCAGCGCTGCGGGTCAAAGAAAAAGGTGCGAACCGTCATTGCGGAGGAGCCCCGCAGGTGCGACGAAGCAGTCCCCCACCCTTCCCTCCCCCGCTTGCGGCTAGTTATCTACACATCTCGGAGATCGCGAGTCGAAACAAGCACTTAGCTCGATCCACCCTTATCGACACATGGGCCGTCGCGAAAGTAGCTAAATCAGGGCTTTTCGCTCTTGTTTAGTCCGAGTCGCGAAAGATGTGTAGATGTCCTAGCCGCTTGCGAGGGAGGGTTAGGGAGAGGGCCCCTGGATTGCTTCGCTTCCGCCTTCGCGCTCCGCGCTTCGGCATGACTAAAGCCGCGCCGTAGCTCGCGAAGCGAGCGGAGGCGGGTCGCTCGCAATGACAGAGCAAAATTGACGAGCTACAGCCCGGCATCGCGGATCGGCGGCTGAAAAGCCAAGCCGGTATCCCAGGGAAAATAAATCCAAGTATCCTGCGACACTTCGGTGATGAACGTGTCGACCATGGGCCGCCCCATCGGCTTGGCGTAGACGGTGGCAAAATGGGCGCGCGGCAGGAGCCCGCGCACGACTTTGGCGGTCTGCCCGGTATCGACCAGATCGTCGACGATCAAGACGCCTGCGCCCGCGCCGCCGCCGCGCGCCACCACTGCCTGTGCAATGTCCTTGAGCACCGCAACTTCGCCTTGCTGGGTGTGCGCGTAGCTCATCACGCTTACCGTCTCGATGACGCGGATGCCGAGCTCGCGCGCCACAATCGCCGCCGGCACCAGTCCACCGCGGGTGATGCAGACGATCGCCTCGAACGGACCGACGCCGTTGAGCCGCCAGGCTAGCGCGCGCGAGTCGCGATGGAATTGGTCCCAGGACACCGGAAAGATTTTTTCCGGGCTCGCGGTGCCGGGCGGCCTTGCTTGTGGAGCCGCACCGCTCGTCCATTCCGGTACCTGGTTCGGCTCTGCCATGGCGACGAAATCCAAAGACGCGCGGCCGGCGCCGCGACGCTTAACCCTTGCCGGCGGCAAGCTCCGCCTTGACGCGCTCGAGCATGGCTTCGACCGCCGCCTTGGCGGCGACAAGCTTTTGCGCATCGCGCGAACGCACCACCACGTGGGTGTTGCCGCCGATTTTTTCGTCCATGAACGGATAGGAACCGATCACCACGTCCGGATGCGCCTTGGCGATGGCGCCAAGTTCGGTACCGATGTCGCCCTCGCGGCAATCGGCGCGCACCGATTCCGAGAGCATACGGGCGCCGGTCTTCAGCTGCGGCGTGACGTATTCGAGCATGGCCTGCATGATATGCGGTACGCCGGCCATGACGATGACATTGCCGAGCCAAAAGCCCGGCGCCGCCGAAATCTTGTTGAGTACGAGCTCGGCGCCGGCGGGAACGCGCGTCATGCGCATGCGCGCTTCGTTCATCACGCCGCCGGTCTGCGCCAGCCGCTCGGTCATGATGCTGACTGCGCGCGGATCGAAGCTGATCGGCACCCCGAACGCCTTGGCGACGCAGTCGGCGGTGATGTCGTCGTGGGTTGGACCGATGCCGCCGGTGGTGAAGAGATAGGTGTAGCGCGCGCGTAGTGCGTTCACCGCCGCGACAATCTCCGGCTCCTCGTCAGGCACGACCCGGACTTCCTTGAGATCGATGCCGATAGCGGTGAGATACTCGGCGATATAGCCGATGTTCTTGTCCTTGGTGCGACCCGAGAGGATCTCGTCACCGATGACAAGCAGGGCGGCGGTGACGATGCCGCTCGTGTCTTCCGCCCCGCCACCAGCCATGCGCCTGTCTCCATGCCAGGGCCTCCTCTAGCGCGGCGACGATGGCGGCTCAAGCTGGCGTCTGGCAGGCTCGACAACGCGACGACCTAAGTTCTCCTAAGTTCTCACGTAAGGCCTCATGCCCCTTGTCCTCGCGATGCTTTTCGCCGCTTGCGCTGCGGCCATGGCATGGCGGCAGGCATCGAGCGCGCAGCCATCGCGCGCCATCACCGGCCCGGTCACGATCTACGTCGCCGGCGCGCTGACCAGGGACGTTGGGCTATGCCTGTCCTGGGGCGCCTCGCCGTTCAAGACCATCGATGATGCGCGCCACCACACCATGGTAGTCGCCGGCACCGGCGCCGGCTCAGAGACCGACACCTGGCCGGCTCCGTCCGGTGGCGGCTTGGCGTTTACCTGAAATTAAGCATATGGCCGGCTTCCGGTGCGGCAAACTCCCCTCTGTTCACTCCAGTAAATTTGCAAGCGATTTGCAATCTTTCCTTTTTATGGTCGCGCTGAACCGAACAGAGGATGGCAACGTGCCGCCTGCCGCGCAGCAGCGCATCGCCGCAGAAGGCCAAAAGCCGCGGTGGGATCAAGCCCGCGTCAGCCTCGTCGTGCCGATCGGCGTGATCGTCGCGGTCGCCATCGTTTGCGTCATCGTCGCGGTGCTGACCTCGGCGCAGCGAGCCGACGAGGTCTCGTTCCGGCACGAGCAGGGCCTGATCCGCGAGGCGATCATTGGGCGCGGCGAAAAGGTCTTGCAGCAGCTCGCCAGCGTGGCGGAAACCCCGCACGCTACCGCGGCCATTCGTACCGGCTATGACCTTTCCTGGGTGCAGCGGCACGTCGGCAATTGGTTGCAAACGTACTTCGCACACGACATCGTGGTCGTGCTCGACGGCGGCGACCGGGTCGAATATGTGCGCCGGCGTCAGCCTGCCGGCGATGCGGCGTTCGACATGCGGCATGACCTCGCCCTGAGTATCGATCTGCTGCGCGGCCGACTGCGAGCGCTCCCCGACCGCGCGGTCGCCGTGATTGCCGGGCAAAATCCAGCCCAACCCGGCCGCCACACCGCGTTGCTGCAGCGATTCCTCGACCGGCCGGCCATCGTCGCCGCCGTCGCGGTCGGCTCCGATGCCGATCTCGCCGCCGGCAACCAGGGCGCGCCGATCATCGTTTCGATCAAATACATCGACGCAGCGATGCTGCGCGAGATCGGCGCCGATTTGCAGATTTCCGACCTGCGTCGGATCGAGGACACGGCCGATCCACGCGGCGACGCCGACGTCGAACTGACCGCCGCAAACGGCACCGCGATCGCACGCTTTGCCTGGAAGGCGACCACGCCCGGCCATCAGGTCGTCACCAGCGTTGCGCCCTTCATCGCCATAGCGCTCGCCGGCTTCGCCATTCTGGTGGCCTTGGTGATGCGTTACATGCGCCGCACCGCCGAAGCGATCGCCGCCGGCGAGTCGCAGTTGCGGCATTTAGCCATGCACGACCCGGTCTGCGGCCTGCCCAACCGCATCTATTTCGGCGAACGGCTCGAGCGGGCGATCGGCGAGGTCCGCGCCGGCGGCGCATCGGCCGCGGTGTTCTATATCGACCTCGATCATTTCAAGGACGTCAACGACACGCTCGGCCACCATACCGGCGACGAACTCATTCTCAACGTCACGCAGCGGCTGAGCCGCATCCTGCGCGGCGACGACCTGGTGGCGCGGCTCGGCGGCGACGAATTCGCCATCATCACCGGCTGCCCCTCGGATTCCTATTCGCTGCAGGCGATCGCCGGCCGCATCATCGCCGCGGTCTGCGCGCCCTATATGATCAGCGGGCATAACATCATCATCGGCGCCTCGATCGGCATCGCCGTGATCGACCGCCGCGCCGGCGACGCCGCCGACATTCTGCGCTACGCCGACATGGCGCTCTACCGCGCCAAGAACGAAGGCCGCAACCGCGCCTGCATCTATGACGCGGCGATGGACGCCGACCTCTCGAATCGCAAGCTGCTCGAAGGCGATCTGCTGTACGCCATTGAGAACGACGGCCTCAACGCCGTCTATCAGCCGATCGTCAACTCAAGCGGCGATACTGTCGTCGGCGTCGAAGCGCTGGCGCGCTGGGCCCATCCGACGATCGGCGATATCCCACCCTCGCAGTTCATCCCGATCGCCGAGCATTCCGGCCTGATCATCGCGCTCGGCGAATGGATGCTGCGCCGCGCCTGCCTGGAGGGCCGCAGCTGGCCGGGCGTCACCGTCGCCGTCAACGTCTCGCCGCTGCAATTCCGCCGCTCCGATTTCGTCGAACTGGTCGAGCGTATCCTCAAGGAGACCGACTTCGACGCAAGCCGCCTCGAACTGGAGCTGACCGAAAGCAC
>JASHSE010000261.1 GCA_030036975.1 Xanthobacteraceae bacterium
TCATTAAAGACCATCGTTATTGCAGCGAGCGGCTTTTTCATCTTGGTGTTGTTCCGCGTTTGTTACCGCTTCACTGCTCGGAAATTGCGGCGGTACACGGCGGTTTCCTCGCGCAGCGAATCGTTGGTGTCGCTGAACCGCTCCATCGCCTCGGAAGACAGCGCCTCGCAGCGCGCCGACCAGGACTCACGTTTTACCGGCAGGCACTGCACCAAGGGCGTGCCCCTGGGCAGCACGCCGTTGAAGGCGGCGTCATGCCAATGCGCCGGAAATTGCACCGGCACGTCGCGATAGGCGTCGCAATCGACCAGCCCGGTCAGCGCGGTGAACGGCAGATCGCGGCGGTTCACCGGGTGGGTGAATAAGAGGGAATAGCCCGGCGGCGCTTCGATGGTCCAGAAGTTGACGAACTTGATGATGTAGCGGTCGTCGTCGAAGAACGGCGACCCGACCGCCTGGATCGGATCGTGAAAATCGATCGGTGAAAACGCGTGATCCGAGGCGGCGCCGGGCGACAGATCGGTATTCCAGGTGAACTCGCCGTCCTGCACTTTCAGGTCCGTGGCCAACGGGATGAGGAATCCGTAGGTCATGGCGTCGATGAAGGGCGGACAGCGCTTGAGCGTTTCCTGCTGGTCGCCCGAGCGCGGGTTGACTACCCGCTGCGGCATGGCTTTGAACCACTCCGGCAAGCCGAGTACCGCCGGGATCGGTTCGGGCAGTACGCCGGCGAGCTCGGGCGGGCAGCGAAACGTCAAGCTCATCTCGTCGGTTTTTTGCTCCACAAACCTCTCCACGCTGCGCCGGGCCGGCGATGTCGTTGCGATCCATCACGCCAGCGGTTCGACCGTGATTTGCCGTGGCGCTTCGCCGCGCTGGTGGATGTCCCAAATGGTTTTATAGGCCGCTTCGATGTGCCGGCGCAGGCGATCGGTGTCGAACAGCGGATATGTCGATCGGTTGGCGTCGAGTCTTGTGCGGATCGCCTGCAGCAGTGCCGGTTCGGCGGCGAGCTTCACGGCCAACGCCGCGTAGTCGTCGAGGCTCGTCGTAATCATTTCCGGCAGGCCGACGGCCTTGAGCAGGCTCGATCCGACCCGGCCAGCAAACGAGGCGCCGACGCAGGTGAGCATCGGCAATCCGGCCCAGAGCGCGTCCAGCGCGGTCGAGTGCGCGCCGTAAGGCAGCGTATCGAGGAAGAGGTCGGCGCGGCGGTGGCGGGCGAGGTGGTCCTCGATTCGTTCCAGCCGCGGAGCAAATACCAGCCGCGCCGGATCGAGGCCGCGCACGTCGAATTCGTGGCGCAGGTTTGCCATCGCAACATCGTGCATCTTCGGCAGCCATAGCACGCTCTCGGGCACGCGCTGCAGGATGCGCGCCCAGGCCGCGAAGATGCTCGCGCTGATCTTGAAGCTGCGGTTGAAGCAGCAAAACACGAAGCCATTTTCCGGCAGGCCGAGCGCGGCCCGCGTCGGCACTAACGGCGCGATCTGCCGTGTCGTGTCGCTGGGGTGATAGCAGTCCGGCAAGTGGATGATGTTCTCGCTGAAGTAGCGCCGCTCGGCCAGCGGCAGCACCGTCGGATCGGCGAGAAAATAATCGATGAAATCCGCGCCTGTGGTGCTGGCATAGCCGAGATAGGCGACCTGAACGGGCGCCGGGCGCAGCGCGAGGCTGCCGATACGGTTGCCGCGTGTGAGCCCGTTCAGGTCGACCGCGATATTGACGTCGAGCGCTCTGATAAGTTCTGCGATCCCGCGATCGGAGCTGGACGATACGTCATGGAAGCGGTCGAACGATTGGGCGATGCGCGCGCGTATGGTGCTGCCGTCGTCGCGGCCGGTCGACAGCCCGACAAACTCGAAATCAGTGCGGTCGTGACGCTCCAACAGTTCAACGATCGAGGCGGCGACAGCGTGGCTGCGGAAGTCGGACGAGATATAGGCGACCCGCAGCTTGGCGGATTTCGTGGCGGCGCGGCGCGGCAGCGGCTTGATGATCGTCGGCAAGCTGCGCTGCAGATAGTCCCGCGCGCAGATCTGCAGATAAGACGGGTTGCCGAAATAGAACAGCGGATAGGTGATGCCGACAGTGTGTCTCTTGTCGGCGATGGCGGGCTCGGCAATCTCGGCAAGGGCTGCGGCTTTCGTCCAATGACAGGCGTCAAGCGCGAGAAAGCCCAGCGACTCGAAGACATGAGGATGACGCGGGTCGAGCGCCAATACCCGTTCGTAATCGCGGATCGCTTCCTCATGACGATTCGGGCCGAGCACATTGGCGCGGTTGTTCAGGATGTCGGCGCGGTTGGGGGCAATGGCGAGCGCACGATCGTAGCTGGCGAGCGCCTCTTCTGTGCGCTCGAGAGCGGCCAGCACGTTGCCGCGGTTGAATAGCAGTTCGGGGTCGTTCGGCGAGAAGGAGAGGGCGCGATCAAAGCAGGCCAACGCCTCTTCGGTTCGCCGCAGCTCGATCAGCAAATTGCCGTAGTTGTTGAGGATCGCGATATGGTCGGGTTTCAGCGCCAGCGCCCGCTGGTAAGGCGCAATCGCCTCGTCGTGCCGGCCCAGAAGGCACAGCGCGTCGGCGTAACTGCCAAGCGCCGCAACGTGGTTCGGTACGAGCTGCAGCAGTTTTTCGTAAGACCGACAGGCCTCGCCAAACCGATTGCCCAGCGCCAGCGTGTTGGCGCGATTGAACAGGGCCGCAGCATGGCCAGGCCGGATCGCCAAGGCGCGATCATAGCTTTCAAGGGCCGCTTCATGGCGTCCGATCTGCGACAGCAAAACACCGCGGTTGAAGTGACAATCGGCGTCGCTTGGGCGCAGCTTGATGAGCCGGTCGTATTTGGCGAGCGCCTCGTCGCGGCGGCCGAGCGCGCTTAAGGCAAAGGCACAAACCGCCAGAGCTTCGGGTGCATCCGCCCGCAGCCGGGCGGCGCTCTCGGCGAGACGCAGCGCCTCGTCGGGCCGGCCTTGCTGCATTTTCAGCATGCCAAAGAGATGCAGCGCGTCGAAATGCTTGGGTTGACGCGCCAGCAATGCGGCATAGGCCGACTCGGCTTCAGCGAAGCGGCCCTGGCGATGCAGGCTGAATGCGGCTTGCACGTCTCCAATCGCCGAAGACGTTGATCGCTCGCGCGACATGGAGGTCAGCTCATCTCCGGCCGAAACGCTGCGTCTGAGTGCGCCAAGATAGGTATTTTTCCGACAAGCCGGCAGGCTATCGCCGTTTGCTGCCCTGGTAAACCTCTCGCTTTGCGTCCGTCCTGGTGCGCGCCGCGGCTGGTCCGTATCATCGATTTGCTGCCGGCCTCAGTCGATGATAACGGCACTTGGCGGGCGGCGCGCCAGAGTGCCGCTGCGTCGTTGTTACGCCGGGGCGACTGATGGCTCATTATCATTTGATGCATTGCGTGCCGCCCGATCCCCGCGTGCACGGCCTCAACGGTTACAAGGAGGTCATTGAGACCGTCGCCTGGGGATTGGAGCAGCTCGGCCATCAGACCAGCTATGCGCTGAACCAGAGCGTTCGCGACGCCACTAACATCGTGTTCGGCGCCCAGGTCATGCCGATCGCCGCGCTCAAGCGGCTGCCTGAGGGCACTATCATCTACAATTTCGAGCAGATACGGGAGATCACGGCGGCGGCGCAGATCCGCGCCGAAACCCGCTACTACGCGCAGGTGCCGCATTTCCAAGTCTGGGACTATACGGCGGCCAACCTGCCGAGCTGGCGTACGCTCGGACGCTATCAGGTCAAGATCGTTCCGGTTGGTTACGCACCGATCCTGACCCGCATTCCGAAGGCGCCGCGCCAGGATATCGACGTGTTGATCTACGGCATGAGCGGCGAGCGCCGGCTGCAGACTTTTCACGGGCTGTCGCAGCGCGGCCTGTCGACGGTCTTCGTCAGCGGACTTTACGGCGCGGCGCGCGACGAGCTGATTTCCCGCGCCAAAATCGTGCTCAACATCAATCTTTACCCGCACACCCGGATCTTCGAAATCGTGCGGGTGTCGTATCTGTTGGCGAATCGGAAGGCGGTGGTCGCCGACCTCGATGCCGATACCAGCATCGACGACGACATAAAGGCCGCGGTGAAGTTTGCCTCGACGCTGCAGGACCTTGTGAACCTGTGCGACAGCCTCGCCAACAACGACCGGGAGCGCACCAAGCTGGAAGAGGTCGGATTTTCCTGCATCAGCCGACGCGACATAAGGGGTATCCTCAAAGGCGCACTGGCAAGCCCGTAGCCCGAATAGCGCTTTGCGCGACCCGGGCTACTGCCTTATGGAATATGCCGCATGCGGCTGATGGGCAAAAACGTCGTCGTCACCGGCGGCGCCGGATTGATCGGCTCGTACCTGGTGGATTGCCTGGTCGAGCGCGGCGCGCGTGTCGTCGTCGCCGATGATTTTTCGAAGGGGCGGCGCAACAATCTCGCTGGAGTGATTGATCGCATTACGATCCGAGAAGGCGATCTTGAACAGGCCGCCGCCATGGCCCGCGCGCTCGACGGTGCCGAAATCGTCTTCCACCTCGCCAGCCGCGCCTATGGCATCGGCTATTCGTCGCAAAATCACCTGGCGTTGCTGGCGCACAATGAGCGCATCACCAACAATCTGCTCGATGCGCTCGCCGCGCGGCCGGCCGGGCATCTGTTGGTCTGCTCGTCGTCCTGCGTCTATCCGGACGACGGGCCCGACACGGTTGCCGAACTGCCGGTATTTTGCGGCGAGCCGGAGCAGGCGAATTGGGGCTACGGCTGGGCCAAGCGCCTGCTCGAGCAGAAGGCGGCTTTGGTGGCGCAGGCGACTGCCATGCCGCTCACCATCGTGCGGCCGTTCAACATCTACGGCGAGCGCTATCGCTGGATCGACGCCGCGTCACAAGCCATCCCGATGCTGGTTAAGAAGGTGATGGACGGCGACGACCCGGTCGTGGTCTGGGGCTCCGGCACGCAGCGCCGCAACTACATGCACGCCGCCGATTGCGCCGCGGCGATCGCGGCCGTGGTCGAGGCCGGCTTCGTCGGCACCGTGAATATCGGCACTGAAGACACGGTGTCGATGCTCGGCCTGATCGAAATGATTTGCCGACTTGCCGGCCGCCGGGCGCGTATTGTCACCGATCCGAGCCGCCCCGAAGGACGGCGCATCAAGAGCTGCGATGCCACGCTGCTGCGCAAGGTCTATCCCGGATTGGAGGCGTGCATGCCGCTCGAGCAGGGTCTTTCGCGCATGATCGATTGGCACGCCGCGGAGTTCGGCACGGTGGCCTCGGGGTGAAGCGTTTCCGTGACGCAGCACAAAGCGATAATTCAGCAAATTTGTGCGTTGCTCTGAACGGTAAAGCTTGCCGGCGGCCGGCCGTCCCGATAGGCCCGCCACATGGCGGCGTAGGCCGCTTCGATGTGCCGGGTGAACCGCGCGGTGTCGAACAGCGGATGAGTTTGCCGGTTACCCGCGAGTTTTTGCTTCAGCCCTGCGCCAAGCACCGGATCCTTTGCGATCTTGAGCGCCAGTGCCTCGTATTCGGCGAGCGAGGTGGTGACGAGCTCCGGCATGCCGACCGCGCGATTGAGGCTCCCGGCGACGCGGCCGGCGAAGCTCGAGCCGAGGCAGGTCAGCACCGGCAGCCCAACCCACAGCGCTTCGGTCGCGGTGGTGTGGGCATTGTAGGGGAGCGTGTCGAGAAACAGATCGGCTTGGCGTTGCCGCGCCAAATGGTCGGCGGCAAGCGGCGCGCGCGGCGCGAAAATCAAGCGCTCGGGAGCGATGCCGCGCCGCTCGGCTTCGGCGCGCAGGTTGCGCGAAGCGATTGTGTTGTATTCGCGCAGCCACAGCACGCTGCCCTCGACCTCGCGCAACAGCCGCATCCAGATGTCGAACATCGCCGGGTTGATCTTGTAGGACAGGTTGAAGGCGCAGAAGACGAAACCGCTTTCCGGCAATCCGAGCGCGCCGCGAGGCGGGGTCGGCTCGGCAATCGCCCTGGTGGCGTCGGTCGGCAGGTAGGTATCGGGCAGCCAAGCCACCTTCTCGGCGTAGAATGCGACGTGTTCGGGCGGCACTATTGTCGCGTCGGCGATGACGTAGTCGTAATAGTCCGCGCCGAGCGTGCCCGGAAAGCCGATGTAATTGACCTGAATGGGCGCCGCGCGGCTGGCAAAAACGTTGGTGCGCGCGTTTTCCAGAAAGCCGACGAGATCGACCGCGATATCGATTTCGCGCTCGCGCAACAGAGCGGCGATCTCCTCGTCGCTGTTGGTGCGGACGTCGACGAAATGCTCGAACGCGCCTTGCAGCCTTTGGCGAATGCCTCGTTCTTGCTCCGGCCCGAACGATACCGCCGTCACCTCGAACCGCGACCGGTCATGGCGCTCGAACATTCCGGCCGTCAGATAAGCGATCGGGTGCTCGCGAAAATCGCCGGAGACGTAGGCGAGGCGGATGCGATCGTGACGGTAGATTTCGCCGCGCCATAGCGGCGCGGCGGCAGGAAAGCGCGCTTGGCTGAATTTTTTGGCGCAGCGCAGATGGTCCTCGACCGATGATGACACTGCGAGCGCCACGAACGGATTGGCGGCCTCGTCGCGCTCGATGGCGAGAAGCAAGCGGTCGCGTTCCGCTTCGAAACCGCTCCAATCGCACAGGTGCATTTTGGCGGAAAACCGCATGCTGCGCGCTTCGGAATCCTCCGGCTGCAGCGCCAAACCCTTGTCGTAGGCGGCCGCCGCCTGCTCGTAGCGGCCAAGGTGGAAATAAATGTTGGCCATGTTGTCGTAGGCGTCGGCGAAATCCGGCGCCAACGCGATGGCTTTTTGATAGCTGGCCAGCGCCTCGTCGGAGCGCCGCAGCTCGGCCAAAGCGTTGCCGCGATTGAGGTGCGCCTCGGCGAAACCCGGCCTGAGCGCGATGGCGCGCTCGTAATCGGCCAGTGCCTCGGCAACGCGCTTGAGAGAATGGCGCGCGGTGCCGCGATTGATGTAGGCGTCGGCAGAGCCCGGCGCCTGGGCGATGAGTTCGTCGTATTGACGCAGGGCTTCGGCCTGCCTGCCTGCCTGCAGCAAAGCGGTCGCATAATTGTTGCGCGCGTTGGCGTGGCGCGGATCGAGCTTGAGCACGTTCTCGTAGCTGAGCGCCGCGTCGTTGTAATTTCCCGACATGCCGAGTGCGACGGCGAGATTGTAGTGCGCGTCGACGAGGTCGGGTTTGATGCGCGCGGCGCGCCGGAACATGTCGGCGGCCGCGGTGTAATTGTTTTGTTGAACATAAAGCATGGCAAGCGAATAGACGCAGCCGACATTGTCGGGCGACTTTTTGAGAATGCGCTTGTAAATGCGGAGCGCCTCGGGAAGCCGCCCAGCCCGGTGATGCGACAGGGCGGCTTGAAGCTCGTTCATCCGGTCGGCAGCCATCACGATGCGGTCCCGCCCGCGGCGACCCGCTTGCCGTCGCACGTCGCGACGAACTGGACAAGCCGGCGCACCATGTCCTCGCCGTCCAACAGCGGCACGTGTCCCTGGCGCGGCACTTCGATTGTTTCCATCCCGGAATGGCGCGCCGCCATGGCCGCCAGGGTCGCCGCCGAGAGAATGTCGGAATTTTCGCCGCGGATAACCAGCATCGGCACGCGGGCCAGCGAATCGAACTCGTTCCACAGCGGCGGCAACGGCTGCTCGATGTCGATCGCGGCGAGCGTGCGCGCGATCCGCACGTCATAGGTTGGGATGAGCGCCCGGCCATGCATGCGCCAGCCGCGCTCGGCGGCGGCCAGCCATTGTTCGGCGGTGAGGTTTGGAAAATGCGCGTGGAACAGCTGACGCAGAATCTCGGCGCCCTCCGCAAAGCTGCGCGGCTGCGGCAGCTTGCCGACATAGCTCCTGATGCGCGCCAAGCCCTTCGGCTCGATCACCGGGCCGATGTCGTGCAGCACGACGCCGGCAATGAGCGTCGGATGGGCGACGCCGAGATGCATGGTGAGAAGGCCGCCGCGCGAGCTGCCGATGAACACCGCGGGACCGACGGCAAGCGCGGTAAGCACGGCAACGAGGTCGCCGAGCTCGACCAAGAGATTGTAGTTGTCCGGGTTGCGGTCGTATTCGGACTGGCCACGGCCGCGTGAATCCAGCGCGATGACGCGGCGCGGACCGGCGGCCGCCAGCGCGGGCGCCAGCGCGGCGAAATCGGCGACGGTGCGCGTGAGGCCGGGCAGGCAGACGACGGGACGTGCCGCCGCGAGCCGCGGCCCGTATTCGCGCACGTGCAGCCGCAAACCGTCCGGCGCGCTGACAAAGACGCTGTTTGCCTGATTGGTCGTAACGCCGCCCGACATATAGGCCTCATTGAGGTAGCGGCCACCCACGTCAATCGCGAAGTGCGCGGAGCGCAACCGCTATCGCCGTGGGAGCAGGCGACAATGGCCGATTGCTTGCGGGAACACCACGGATTTGTTTGATTGCGGCCACGGGAAGGGATGCCGCCGGGCTGGACATGGCTGTTTCCAAAGCCGCGGATTTACTGCAAGAGGCCTTGGCCCTGCATCGGCGCGGCGCTGTTGCCGAAGCGGCGGTGCGCTATGCCGACGTCTTGCGCGCCGATCCGGGCAATGCCGAGGCGCATTGCTATCTCGGCATGATCGCCTGCCAGCACGGCCGCTTCGCTGAGGGCGCCGCGCGCGCGCAGCAATCGCTGGCCTGCGATCCGGACAATCCGCGCGCCCATGTCCTGCTGGGCCGCGCGCTCGCCGCGCTCGGCCGGCCCGATGCGGCGCTGGCGAGCTTCGACCGCGCCATCGCGCTCGAACCGGGGGCTGCCCGCGCCCATGGCCATCGCGCCGACCTGTTGGCCGAACTTGGCCGCAACGCCGAGGCGATCGAAAGCTACGACCGCGCGCTGGCGCTTTCGCCCGACGCCGTCGCCGATTGGTTCAATCGTGGCGGCGCGCTGATCGCGGCCGGCCGTTACGAGGAGGCCATCGCCAGTTTTCAGCGTGCCGCCGCGCTCGATCCAAAGCTCGACCGTGCCGAGGTGCTGCGCGCGCCGCTGTTTTTATCCAAACTGCGTATCTGCGATTGGACGAATTATCGTGACGACGCCGCGCAACTCCTTTCGATGATCCGCACGAACGAGCCGCTGAGCGTGCCGTTTGCGGCGCTGATGTTGCCGTGCTCGCCGGCCGAGCAGTTGCAGTGCGCACGCCGCTACGTGCAGGACCAGCCGGCGCCGCCGCTGCTGTGGCGCGGCGAAATTTATTCTCACGACCGCATCCGCGTCGCTTACCTCTCGGCCGATTTTCGCGAGCACGCCACCTCGCATCTGACGGCCGGGTTGTTCGAGCAGCACGACCGCTCGCGGTTCGAGATTACGGCGCTGTCGTTCGGCGAGGATGACCATTCGGCTGTCCGTCGCCGCGTTGCCGCTGCGTTCGAGCATTTCGTCGACGTCCGCGCCAAGGGTGACCAGCAGATTGCCGAGGAGATGCGTCGCCTCGAGGTCGACATTGCGGTCGACCTCATGGGGTTCACCAAGGACCATCGACTCGGCGTGCTGGCGCGCCGGCCCGCGCCTATCCAGGTCAATTACCTCGGTTATCCCGGCACCATGGGCGCGCCCTACGTCGATTACATCATTGCCGACGGCACCGTCATTCCGGAAGAAGACGAGGCCTGCTACGCCGAGCGCGTGGTGCGGCTTCCCGGTACCTATCAGGTCAACGACGCCAAGCGGCCGATCAGCGCGTCTACGCCGTCACGGCGCGACTGCGGCCTGCCGGACGATGCCTTCGTGTTCTGCTGCTTCAACAACACGCAAAAGCTCAATCCCGACGTTTTCGACGTCTGGATGCGCGTGTTGCGGGCCGCGGAGAACAGCGTGCTGTGGTTGCTCGAAGGCAGCGTCACGGCGGCGGCGAACCTGCGCGCCGCCGCCGAGCGACGGGGCGTTGCTGCGCGCCGGCTGATTTTCGCCGGCAAGACCAGCTTGCCGGAGCATTTGGCGCGGCAACGCCAGGCTGATCTGTTCCTCGACACGCTGCCCTGCAACGCTCACACCACGGCGAGCGATGCGCTATGGGCCGGCTTGCCAGTGCTGACGCAGATGGGTGCGGCTTTTCCGGGCCGGGTGGCCGCGAGCCTGTTGCGCGCCGTCGGCCTGCCGGAGTTGATCGTGGCAACGCCGCAGGATTACGAAAAGCGGGCGATCGAGCTTGCGGAGAACCCCGACGCCTTGGCGACGCTCCGGCGCCGGCTTGCCGCCAACCGCGCCACGACAGCTTTGTTCGACACCGCACTGTTTGCGCGCCGGATCGAAGCCGCCTACACGGCCATGTACCAGCGCTATCAAGCCGGCTTGGCGCCTGCGAAAATCATCGTCGATTGATACTTCGTCGTTCCGGGGGCGGGCCAACGGGTCCGGCTCGAAATGGCCGGCCCGATGACAAGCTCCGCGAGGAACCCGGAATCCATAATCCCAGCGCAGGGGTTATGGATTCCGGATTCGCCGCTTGGCGGCGATCCGGAATGACGAGTGAAGGGCTACGACGCGCCGCGGTGGAGATCGGCTTCGATCAGGAGATTCGGATTGTTTTCGAGCCGGGCGCGGTAGACCTGCATGTTTTCCAGAATGCGCTGCACGTAATAGCGCGTTTCCGAGATCGGGATGCGCTCGATCCAATCCACCGGGTCGATTCTGGGATCACGCGGATCGCCGTATTGCGCGATCCATTCGTTGGCGCGGTGCGGGCCGGCATTGTAGGCGACGAAGGCCAGGATATAGGAGCCGCGATACGCGTTGATATCGTCGCCAAGCTCGGCAGTGCCCAGCTGGGCGTTATAGGCGACGTCGCCGAGCAGCCGTTTCTCGTCGAACGTCACTTTGAACTTGCGCGCGGTGTTGCGGCCGGCCTCGGGCGTGACCTGCATCAGGCCGAGCGCATGCGCGCCGGAGACCACCTTGGTGTTGAACGCGCTTTCCTGGCGCACGATCGAATAAACCACGTAGCGCTCGACCTGCGGTCCGATCTGCCGGTAATCAGGGACGCCGAAATCGGGGAAGGCGTAGCGCTCGAACGGCAGGCCGTGGCCGAGCGCCGCCTTGCCGATGAGCAAAGTGGCGCGCGCGTCGTTGTGACGGGCGGCGATCTCGGCGAGCCGCGCCAGTCCCGGCCCGTCGGTCGACTTATCGGCAATGTCGGCGGCCATGCCGGCAACAATGTCGCGCTCGTCGATGGCATAAAGAATCTCGAAGGCGCGGCCGAGTTCGAGCGGGCGGTGCTCGGCTGGCGGCGGCTCGCGCAGCGTCACCGCATCGAGATGCAGCTCGGCGCGGGCCAGTTGGCCATAATAGGCGGTCGGAAAGCGCGCCGCGACTTCGTAGTAGCCGCGCGCGTCGCGCTCGCGGCCGAGCGCCTGGGCGGCACGGCCCTGCCAATAGAACGAGCGCGCCAGCGTGATCGGGTTGGTGACGCCCTCGGCGATGCGTGCGAAATGCGGCAGCGCCAGCTGCGGCTCGTGCAGAAAACGCAGTGCAATCCAGCCGGCGGTGAATTGCTGCTCGGCGCGCGCGTTCTCGCTGGTCGGACTAGCGGCGTCGTCGGCGATCGCATAGGCAGTCTTGGCGTCGCCGAGGTCGAGCAGCTTGCGCGCGATCAGCCGCCGCTCGACCCACCATTGATCGAGATCGCGCAGTTTTTCCGAATCGCGCGGCGCCTCCAGCATCCATCGCGCGGCTTCCCGGATCCTATCGCCGCGGCGCAGCCATTGGATGCGGCTGAACATGTAGCCGGGATCGTGTTGCGCGGCGGCCGGCACGGCATTGAGCAGAGCCCTGGCGTTGCCGGCCTTGTTGTTGACGGCGACGCGCGCTTTGGCGATCGCCTGCTGGGCGGCATCGAGATGCTGCGCCGCCCGCAGGCCGGCGTCGTTCTCTTCGAGATAAAGACGCCCATCCATGCGAGCTTTGTCATCGGCCGGCGTGATCAGGCCGGCGAACGCGGTGCGTGCCTGCGCTTCCACGGCTTCGGAAAAACCGTCGAGCTGCCAAGCGGTGCGCACTGCAGCCGCGGCGCGGCCGGCGTCGCCCTTGACCAGATAGGCACGGGCCAGCGCGAAATAACCTTTGGCGCTCAGCGGCTCCTGGTTGCGGAAATAGTTGAGCGTGGTTTGCGCATCGACCTGCTGCTGCCACAGCGCGGCCTCGGCATGGCGGCGCAATGTAATGAGGCTCGGCCAGGTCGGATTGGCGGCGATGAAAACGGCGTAACGCGAAAAATCAACGCTGCTGTCGTCGCTGCGCAGGATGGTCCATTCGACCAGCTTGCGGGCCAGCGGATCCGAGATGCTGTGCTCGATATTGGTGGCTTCGTCGGCGCGGTCCTTGTGGACCATGCTGATGGCCTGTTTGACTGCCGCGAGGTCGAGCGGCGAGGTCGCGGTAGCTGCGGTGACGGCAAGCGGCGGGCCAGTCCGCGCCGGCGGGGCGGTGAAGCTTGGGGGCGGCGATCCGCCGAACGGGGCCGCGTTCGATATCCGCGCCGAACCGGGATGCGTGCCGGACGACGCAGGCGGAGCCGCGCCGCCCTTGCGGGCGGTTTCCCTATGGTTTGCTTTGGCCGCTTTGTCGCCCTTGATGGCCGGCCGCGGCTTGGGTAGCGGGACATGGCCGCGCAGCGGCGCAGCCCAGGGTGATCCGGCAAAGAGGCCGAGACAAAGCCCACATGCGGCCAAGGTCGCGATGAGCCGGAACGCAGTCACCCGTTCTTCCTCCTGCGGTGGCGCCGTCGTTTCCGCCTGAAGCGGTCTTGGATCGTCAAGGTTGAGGAACCCCTAACCGGTGCAGCGGCCGCATCGTTCCATTCTATACGAGTCCATGGGTTTCGCAGCAAAAGCACGGCGCGCTATCCGTCACCGCTGTCCACCGCCGCGTGGCGTGGCATCATTCGATCGAGCCGGGGGGTCTTTTAACGCTGGCCGGGACCCGATATTTATTTACGGATGGCCGGTCGTATTGCCGCAGGCGTTCCGACCTGCTCGGCTGACCGGCGGAGACCAGTGCCATGACCGCCAAGACCACCTTTCGAGGCTCATTCACTGCGCTCGTCACGCCTTTCAAGAACGGCGGGATCGACGAAAAGGCGTTCCGCGATCTGGTCAACTGGCAGATTGCCGAAGGCACCAACGGCCTGGTGCCGGTCGGCACGACCGGCGAAAGTCCGACACTGTCCCACGAGGAGCACGAGGACGTCGTCGAATGGTGCATCGAAGAGGCGCACGGCCGCGTGCCGGTGATCGCCGGCGCCGGTTCGAATTCGACCAAGGAGGCGATCGCCCTGGCGCAGCACGCCGAAAAAGCCGGCGCCGACGCGGTGCTCGTCATCACGCCGTACTACAACAAGCCGACCCAGGAAGGCCTCTATCAGCATTTCAAGGCGGTCAACGACTCGATCGGTATTCCGATCATCATCTACAACATCCCGCCGCGCTCGGTGATCGACATGTCGGTCGACACCATGAAGCGGCTGTTCGAGCTGAAAAACATCGCCGGCGTGAAGGATGCCACCGGCAGCCTGGTACGCGCCTCGCAGCAGCGCGCCGCCATGGGACCCGACTTCAATCAGCTGTCCGGCGACGATGCGCTGGCGCTCGGCTTCATGGCGCATGGCGGCCATGGCTGCATCTCCGTCACCGCCAATGTAGCGCCGCGACTGTGCGCCGAGTTTCAGGCTTCTTGCCTGAAGGGCGACTTCGCAACCGCGTTGCGCTACCAGGACAAGCTGATGCCGCTGCACGCCGCGCTGTTCATCGAAGCCAATCCGGCGCCGGTGAAATATGCGCTGTCGGTGGTCGGCCGCTGTGCCGAGACAGTGCGGCTGCCGATGGTCGCGGTCGCCGAAAAAACCCGCGCGGTGGTGCGCGACGCCATGGTGCATGCCGGCTTGATCAACTAACACGGACGCCGGATGATTGGCTCGGATCGCAGCCCGTCGCATTGCGAGCTGCTCAAGGTGCTGATACTGAAACCATGGCCAAAGCGGAACGTAAGCTGCGCGTCGTCGCCGACAACCGCAAAGCCCGCTTCAACTACTTCATCGAAGAGGCCATGGAGGCCGGGCTCGCGCTCACCGGCACCGAGGTCAAATCGCTGCGCCAGGGCAAGGCGACGATCGCCGAATCGTACGCCGATGCCCGCGGCGGCGAGATCTGGCTGATCAATTCCAACATTCCCGAATACCTGCAGGCGAACCGATTCAACCATGCGCCGAAGCGGCCGCGCAAGCTGTTGCTGCATCGCCGGCAGATCAGCAAGCTGATCGGTGCGGTGGAGCGCGAGGGTATGACGCTCGTTCCGCTCAAACTTTATTTCAATGAAAAAGGCCGCGCCAAGGTCGAGCTGGCGCTGGCCCGCGGCAAAAAGCTTTACGACAAGCGCGAGACCGAAAAGAAGCGCTCATGGGAACGCGAGCGCGGCCGGTTGATGCGGCAGAAAGGGTGAACACATGGTGCCGACCAGGCTCGATCACTGCGTCATTCACGTCACCGACTGGGAGCGCTCCAACGCGTTCTTCACGACGGTGCTGGGCGCCCAACTCATCGCGCGGCCGGTTGGCTACGCCTACCGGTTCGGCGACCTGCAGCTCAATGTGCACGGGCCGGGCGTCGCGCCTGCCGAAGTGGCGCGGCTGCCGGTCGCTCCCGGCAACAGCGATCTGTGCTTCGAATGGATGGGACCGATCGCCGACGCCATTGCCCATCTGCAGCGCTGCGGCGTCGCCGTCGAGCGTGGACCAATGCAGCGCTTCGGCGCCAAAGGCGCGGGCACCAGCGTCTATTTCCGCGATCCGGACGGCTCGCTGATGGAATTCATGTCGTACGCCGGGCGTGACATAAGCGATGCGCCGCTATGATTGGGGGCACCGCGCAGCAATGGTTGCCGTGTCGCCGGTCTCAAGGTGCTTGCGAATATTGACGATGACCGCACGAAACATGTCCGCCGTCAGCACGCCCGTGTTGGTGTTGTAACGCGAGCAGTGATAGCTGTCGAACAGCGCGAGCGCGCCGACGTGGTGCACGCGGCCGTGGCCGAACGGATAATCCGCGCGCCGCGCTCCGCACGCCAGGACGAAGCTCTCGTGGGCGATGCGGCCGAGCGCCAGCACGGCGGCAAGGCGTGGCATGTCTTTGAACGTCGCGGCAAGAAATGGCCGGCAAGCAGCGATCTCCTCGGGCGTCGGCTTGTTTTCGGGTGGCACGCAGCGCACCGCGTTGGTGATGCGGCAGTCGACGAGTGTAAAGCCGTCATCGGCGCGCGCTCCGTAGGTCCCGGCGGCGAAACCGAGCCGCTTGAGCGTGCCGTAGAGCAGATCGCCGGCGTAATCCCCCGTAAACGGCCGGCCGGTGCGGTTGGCGCCGCGCAGGCCGGGCGCCAGGCCGACGATCAGCAGGCGGGCGTCGCGCGGTCCGAACGAATCGACCGGGGCGTTGAACCAGTCGGGCTCTTGCGCGCGCCACGATTTCCGGAAGGCAACGAGGCGAGGGCAGCGCGGGCAATTGCGGCCGGGCGCGCCGCTCTGTTGCGGCATTGCCGCGCTCCGAAGCCGCTAGTCTTCCTCGAACTCGTCGTCGATTTCGACGCGCTGGGAGGTCGGGCTGCGCTGCAGGAATTGCGGAGTGTGGCGCGGTTCGCGGCCCTCGCGCGGCTCCCGAGGCTCCCGAGGCTCGCGCACCGGCCGCTCTGAGGGATCGCGTCCGATCTTGCTCTGCAGTTCGATGATGTCGACGAACTGATCGGCCTGGCGGCGCAGCTCGTCGGCCACCATGGGCGGCTGCGTCGAAATAGTCGAGACCACGATGACGCGCACGCCGCGCCGCTGCATGGCCTCGACCAGTGAGCGGAAATCGCCGTCGCCGGAAAACAGCACCATTTGGTCGATATGCGGCGCGATTTCCATGGCGTCGACGGCAAGCTCGATGTCCATGTTGCCCTTGACCTTGCGCCGGCCGGTCTGATCGACGAATTCCTTGGTCGCCTTGGTGACGACCGTGTAGCCGTTGTAGTCGAGCCAATCGATCAGCGGCCGGATCGAGGAATATTCCTGGTCCTCGATCACCGCGGTGTAATAGAAGGCGCGCAACAGATAGCCGCGCGACTGGAACTCGCGCAGGAGCCGCTTGTAATCGATATCGAAACCGAGCGATTTGGCGGTGGCGTAAAGATTGGCTCCGTCAATGAAGAGCGCGATTTTTTCGATTTGTGCCGACATGGGTTCTCTCGTGAGCGGGTCGTTGGGGTAAAACCGGATCGGCCGCAAGGCAATCGGCCGTCCCGGTGCTTTTGTTAAAACAGTTTTGCCGTCATCCGAAACATTCGACGTGCGCAATACTGCCGCAAGCACCACAAGGGTATTTGGCAAGCGCCGCGCTCGCAAGTGGCGTGTTGCGGGCGTCCGCGCAATGCAGCACTGCGGCACGCCGTCGCGGCGATGCACAATGACAGTTCGCAAGTTCCGGGGCGGCTTGCCGGAATTTGCAAGGCTCGGATCGCGGCGGCGCCGGCGATGCCGCGCAGCTCAGGGAAAGCCGCCGGCTCTTGCCTTCGGTGGCCCTTGACGATAGTTAGAGGCAATCGAGCAACTTGCATTTGCGGTGGAGCCGCACCGGCCCCCTGCCGAGTGCTGATCCAAGGAGCTGAAGCCGTATGGCCCGCGTGACCGTGGAAGACTGCATCGACAAGGTCGAGAATCGCTTCGAACTCGTTCTGCTCGCAGCCCACCGCGCCCGCATGATCTCCTCCGGCTCGCAGATCGCGGTCGACCGCGACAAGGACAAGAACCCGGTGGTGGCGCTACGTGAGATCGCCGAAAAGGCGTTGTCGCCCGGCGACCTCAAGGAGGAACTCGTCCATTCGCTGCAGAAATACGTCGAGGTCGACGAGCCCGAGCCCGAGTCCATGCCGTTGATCGGCGCGCCCGGCACCGGCGTCGATGCCGACGACACCGAGGTCACCACCGAGCGGATGAGCGAAGAAGAGCTGCTCAAGGGTCTCGAGGGGCTGACGCCTCCGGAGGCCGAGCCTGAGCCCGATCCCGTCGACGACGAGGAATAGCTGGTTACGGCTTGCGGGCGCTTCGGCCGCCGAAATCGTTAACGAAAGTCAGCCATTCTCGGCGCTTCGGCGCGTGCCTGCATAGCCGCGCGCCCGGGCCGTTGTCGCGCTTGGCTGGTAGCTTCAGCGTCGCCCCATGATATTGTGAGCATCGGGCGCCTGCCGATGCGGTCGGTGGAATGGCAACGGCAGTATCGCCGATCGCCGTCGCGCGAGCGCCCAGAGACGGCCAAAGGGATCCAAAGGGATCGGCAACGACCGCCATGCCGCAGCAGCCGCCACTGGACCTGTCCCAGGCGCAGACCGAGCCAGAGCTCGGAGTGGCGGTCGCGCACGCCCCGGAGCTGGTGCCGGCGGCCGGCGAGGCGCCGCTGCGGCCCGCCCCGCAGCCGCCGCTGCCTCCACGCAAGCCGCCGCTGATGCGGCAATACGAGCTGATCGACCGGGTCAAGCAGTACAATCCCAAGACCAATGAGGATTTGCTCAACCGCGCCTATGTCTACGCGATGCGGGCGCATGGCGAGCAGCGGCGCGCCTCCGGCGACCCCTATATCTCGCACCCGCTCCAGGTCGCCGCGATTCTCACCGAACTCAAGCTCGACGACGCCACCATCGCCGCAGCACTGCTGCACGACACGATCGAGGATACCGACGCGACCCGGGCCGAGATCGATCGTCTGTTCGGCCATGACATCGGCGTCCTGGTCGAGGGGCTGACCAAGCTGAAAAAACTCGACCTGGTGTCGAAAGAGGCCAAGCAGGCGGAAAACCTGCGCAAGCTCCTGCTCGCCATCGCCGACGACGTACGCGTCCTGCTGATCAAGCTCGCCGACCGGCTGCATAATATGCGTACGCTCGGCCATCGGCCGCCGGAGGCGCGCCGCCGCACCGCGGAAGAGACGCTCGACATCTACGCGCCGCTGGCCGGCCGCATGGGCATGCAGCGGATGCGCGAGGAACTCGAAGATTTGGCTTTTCGCGAGCTCAATCCGGAGGCCCACAAGGTCATCAGCGAGCGGCTCGAGGCGCTGGCCGAGCGCTCGCGGGGATGGATCGCCGAAATCGAGCAACAGCTCGCCAAAAAACTGGCCGACCAGGGCATCGCCGCTGACGTTTCCGGGCGGCGCAAGCGCGCCCATTCGATCTGGCGCAAGATGGAGCGCAAGGCGGTTGGCTTCGAACAGCTGTCCGACGTCCTCGGCTTCCGCGTCGTCCTCGGCACTGTCACCGAGTGCTACCAGGCGCTCGGCATCGTACACACGAGTTGGCCGGTCGTGCCGGGCCGCTTCAAGGACTACATTTCGACGCCCAAGCAGAACGATTACCGCTCGATCCACACCACGGTGATCGGCCCCGGCAAGCAGCGCGTCGAACTGCAAATCCGCACTCGCGAAATGCAGCAGATCGCCGAATACGGCATCGCCGCGCACGCGCTCTACAAGGATGGCCTCGGCTCGCCGACCGAAATGCTCTCGCGTGAGTCGAATGCTTACGCCTGGCTGCGCCGCACCATCGAGCTGTTGGCCGAAGGCTCGAACCCCGAAGAATTCCTCGAGCATACCAAGCTCGAACTGTTCCACGATCAGGTGTTCTGCTTCACGCCAAAGGGCAAGCTGATCGCGCTACCGCGCGGCGCCACGCCGATCGATTTCGCCTACGCGGTGCATACCGACGTCGGCAACATGGCGATCGGTGCCAAGATCAACGGCAAGATCGGCCCGCTCAGCGCGCCGTTGCAGAACGGCGACGAGGTGCAGATCTTGACGTCGTCGGCGCAGGTGGCGCCGCCGATGGCCTGGGAGTCGATCGTGGTCACCGGCAAGGCTCGCGCCTCGATCCGCCGCGCCACGCGCGAGGCGGTACGCAGCCAATACTCGGCGTTCGGCCGCCGTCTGGTTGAACGGCTTTGCCAGCGTGCCAAGATCGCCTACTCGGACGAGCAACTCGAAGGCGCCCTGCCGCGGCTCGCGCGCGCCTCGATCGATGATGTGATGGCCGCGGTCGGGCGCAGCGAAATGCGCGCCGCCGACGTGGTGCGCGCCATGTATCCGGATTACAAGGACGAGCGCGTGACGCCGGCCGCGGCGAAGAGCGAAAGCGGCTGGTTTGGCTTCAAGCGCGCCAAGGCGGTGAAGTTCAAGCGGCCCGGAAGCGGGAGCGGTGGCGTCAGCGGCAGCGGGGTTGCCGCTGCAATCCCGATCCGCGGCATCAATACCGACCTGCCGGTGCGTTTTGCTCCGAACGGCGGCGCGGTGCCGGGCGACCGCATCGTCGGCATCATGACGCCAGGGGAGGGCATCACCATCTACCCGATCCAGTCGCCGGCGCTCACGGAGTTCGAGGACCAGCCGGAACGCTGGCTCGACTTGCGCTGGGACATCGACGACGAGGCGCCGCAGCGCTTCCCGGCGCGCCTTGCGGTGCACTCGGTCAATGAGCCGGGCACGCTCGCCCAGATCGCGCAAGTCATCGCCGAGCACGACGGCAACATCGATAACGTCAAGATGACGCGGCAGTCGCCGGATTTCACCGAAATGACGATCGATCTTGAGGTCTATAACCTCAAGCACCTTACCTCGATCATTTCGCAGCTGCGGGCGAAGAAAGTGGTCGCCAACGCCGAGCGGGTGAACGGCTGATCAATGACTGCGGCGGACTTGCGATCTGGTCCTCAATCTTGTATATACATGTCTGGATATACGGAGATTGCGATGGCGTCAGCCCGCATTTTCAAATCGGGAAATAGTCAGGCCGTCCGACTGCCCAAAGAGTTCCGTTTTGACAGCGATGAAGTGGAAATCTTCCGGCGCGGCGACGAGGTTGTCTTGCGCGAAAAATCGAAGGGAATGGGGCGTGCATTCGAACTTATAGCGAGTCTGCCGATCGAAGATTTGGTAGATGAGCGTGATGAACCGGCCCAGGAGCGTGAAGGCCTGTGACCAAGCCTCGCTATCTCCTGGATACCGACACCTTCGTTTACATCCGCCGCGGCCGACCCGAACAAGCGCGCGTCCGCTTCGATCGCCTGGAGCGAGGAGAGGCGGCGCTCTCGGTCATTGCTTACGGCGAGTTGATCTATGGCATCGAAAAAAAAGTCACAGGCCCGGAGCCTTGGCGAGCCTTGGAAGAGCTGACGCAGATGATTCAAGTCCTCCCGCTCCTGCCGGAGGCGGCCAACGTCTATGGCTCGATCCGCGCCGAGCTGACCGCCAGAGGTGAACTCATCGGCGCCAACGATCTCTGGATCGCCGCGCACGCGCGATTGCTGGATCTAACTCTGGTCACCAACAATGAACGCGAATTTCGCCGCGTCCCTCGTTTGAGAATCGAGAACTGGATCAAATAAGTCGGGCATTCTAGAACCATGCCGGCTCTCTTACCCATCCGCCTCGGCGTCAACATCGACCACGTCGCCACGGTGCGCAATGCGCGCGGCGGGCGGCATCCTGATCCGCTGCGGGTGGCGGAAATCGCGATTGCGGCCGGCGCCGACGGCATTACCGCGCATCTGCGCGAGGATCGCCGCCATATCGTCGATGACGACATCGCGCGACTGAAGGCGCGCATAGCAAAGCCGCTCAACCTCGAAATGGCGGCGACCGCGGAAATGGTTGGCATCGCCAAAAAGGTGCGGCCGCACGCGGCCTGCATCGTGCCGGAGCGGCGGGCCGAACGCACCACCGAGGGCGGGCTCGACGTGGCCGGCCAGCGCGAGTCATTGCGCGCGGCGGTCGGCGAATTGAGCGCGTGTGGCATTCGTGTGTCCTTGTTCATTGCCGCCGAGCCGGCGCAGATCGAAGCGGCGCGCGCCATCGCTGCGCCGGTCATCGAAATCCATACCGGCGCATGGTGCGACGCGGTCGCGGCCGGCAACGTCACGGCTGCAGCCGCCGAATTCGACCGCATCGTGCGTGGCGCAGCGCTTGCCAAGAGCAGCGGGCTTGAAGTCCATGCCGGGCACGGCCTCGATTTTGCAACGGCGGAAACCATCGCGGCATTGCCGGAAATCGTCGAGCTCAATATCGGTCATTTTCTCATTGGCGCGGCCATCTTCGACGGTCTTGGCGCGGCGGTGCGCAGCATGCGGCTGGCGATGGACCGCGGCCGCGCCAAAGCCGGCGCGGCCGGCGCCGCCGGGGCGGCGCGATGATCATCGGCATCGGCTCCGACATCACCGATGTGCGCCGCATCGCCAAGGTGATCGAGCGTCACGGCGACCGCTTCATCGACCGCGTTTTCACCGCGGCCGAGCGCGAGCGCGCCGAGCGGCGCCGCAACCGCGTCGAAACCTATGCCAAGCGTTTCGCCGCCAAGGAGGCGTGCGCCAAAGCTCTGGGCACCGGGCTGCACGCCGGCGTGTGGTGGCGCGACATGGCTGTGGTCAACCTTCCTTCGGGCCGACCGACCATGGTGCTGACCGGCGGCGCCAAGCGACGGCTCGATGCGATCACGCCGACCGGCCACGAGGCGCGCATCGAACTGACCATCAGCGACGAGGGGCCGATGGCGCACGCTTTCGTGATCATCTGGGCGCTTGCCGTGCCGGCCGGCTGATCGCAACGGCCCCGCGTCAAAGCGGGCCCGCCCGGGCGGCGAATTGAAAGTTCTGTCATGCGCCTAAGAATCCCATCGTAACACGTTGAAATTGCATGAGAAGTTTTAGCGGGCCGATGCCGCGGCGAATTCCCGCGCGCAATTGCGCAGGCCCATGCCAAAGGTTACAAGGTCGCGGGGCATGCGAGCGGCGGCGAAGACAGATGCGGGACAATAAGCGAATGAGCGTGCAGACCGGAGCCAAACGGACGGAAGGAGGCTTTGCCGAGACGGTCCGCGTGGTCGTGCATGCGTTGATCATCGCGCTCGTCATTCGGACTTTTCTGTTCCAGCCGTTCAATATTCCGTCCGGCTCGATGATCCCGACGCTGTTGGTCGGCGATTATCTGTTCGTCTCCAAATATTCGTACGGCTATACCCATTATTCGCTGCCGTTCTCGCCGCCGCTGTTTTCGGGGCGCATTTTTGCATCACAGCCGCGGCGCGGCGACGTCGTCGTGTTCCGGCTGCCGAAGGACGATTCGATCGACTACATCAAGCGCGTCATTGGGCTCCCGGGCGACAGCATTCAGATGATCGATGGTGTTCTCAATATTAACGGCAAACCAGTCAAGCGCGAGCGGGTCGAGAAGGACTGTAGCTCGGATAGGAACATTCAACCCATAGTTTGTTATCGCGAAACGCTGCCAAACGGAGTAAGCTATACTGCGCATTATTATCCGGAACTGGGAGTCTTGGATAACACGCCAATCTATAAGGTGCCGCCCGGCGAGTATTTCATGATGGGCGACAATCGCGACGACTCGCAGGATAGCCGGGTACTGAGCGCGGTCGGCTACGTGCCGTTTCAGAATCTCATCGGCAGGGCACAGGTCATCTTCTTCTCGATCGGCGGCGGCGCGCGCGCCTGGGAGATTTGGGATTGGCCGTGGGCGGTGCGCTGGAGCCGGATCTTCACGCTGGTAAGATGAGCGGGCGCCGCAGGACAAAAAGTGCAGCCGCACTGCAAGCGGAGGGAGTGGCCGCGGCCGATGGCGGTGTCGAGCAGGCGCCGGAGCAAAGGGAGGGGCGAAAAGAATCGCGGCGCAGCCGCCGCACCGCCTCTGCCCTGGAAACTCGCATCGGCTATCGCTTCAGGGATTCGGCGCTCCTCACCGTCGCGCTCACCCATATCTCGGCGCTGAAAGGGCCGCGCAACCGCGCTGGCTCTTACCAGCGCCTCGAATTTCTCGGCGATCACGTTCTCGGCCTGGTCATCTCCGACATGCTGTTCCGCAGCTTTCCCAAGGCCGACGAAGGCGAGCTGTCGCGCCGGCTTGCCGACCTGGTGCGCAAGGAAACCTGCGCCGAGATCGCGGTGTCGATCGAATTGGGCGCTGCCATCAAGCTCGGCTCCTCCGAAGCCAACGCCGGAGCGCGTCGGCGCCCGGCGATCCTGGCCGACGTCTGCGAGGCGCTGATCGGCGCCGTCTATCTCGATGGCGGCTATGCGGAGGCGTCCGCTCTGGTCGAACGGCTGTGGCAGGAGCGCATGCGGGCGACCGCGCAGCCGCTGCGCGATCCCAAGACGGTGCTGCAGGAATGGGCGCAGGCGCGCGGCCTGCCGACGCCGGCCTACCGGGAAGTGGCGCGCTCCGGCCCCGATCACAGCCCGGAATTCCGCGTCGCTGTACAGCTGCCGAATTTTGCGCCGGCCGAAGGTTTGGGCCGCTCCAAGCGCGCCGCCGAACAGGCCGCCGCGGCCGCCATGCTCACGCGCGAGGGCGTCAAGACCCGTCGCCTCGATGCCTGAGCCGGAGCAGCCGCAGAACCCAGAGCCGCCGCCGGCGGCGTCCACTGCAAGGTGCGGCTTCGTGGCGCTGATCGGGGCGCCGAACGTCGGCAAATCCACGCTCATCAATGCGCTGGTCGGCGCCAAGATATCGATCGTCACACCCAAGGTGCAGACTACGCGCACGCTCATTCGCGGCATCGCCTGCGAGGGCGCGGCGCAGCTGGTCCTGGTCGATACGCCGGGCATTTTCGCGCCGCGGCGCCGGCTCGATCGCGCCATGGTCGGCACCGCCTGGGGCGGCGCCCAGGACGCCGACATCGTCGCGCTTCTCATCGACGCGCGCAAAGGCCTCGAAGAGGATGACGAGGCGATCCTGCACGGGCTTGCCGACGTGCGCGTAAAAGTGCTGGTGCTCAACAAGGTCGATCTCGTGGCCAAGCCGACGCTCCTCGCGCTCGCTCAAACGCTTGCCGAACGCGCCAGGTTCGCCGCGACTTTCATGATCTCGGCGCTGTCCGGCGACGGTGTCGACGATTTGAAAAAATGGCTCGCCGCGCACGTGCCGCCCGGCCCGTGGCTCTATCCGGAGGATCAGATCTCAGACGCGCCGCTGCGCCAGCTCGCCGCCGAGATCACGCGCGAAAAACTTTATCTGCGGCTGCATCAGGAATTGCCATATCAGTCGACGGTGGAAACCGAGGCGTGGAAGGACTTGCCGGACGGCTCGGTGCGCATCGAGCAGACTATCTATGTCGAGCGCGACAGCCAGCGCAAAATCGTGCTCGGCAAGGGCGGCCGCGCCATCAAGGCGATCGGCACCGCGGCGCGCGCCGAGATCGCCGCAGCGATCGAGCAGTCGGTGCATCTGTCGCTCTTTGTCAAGGTGCGCGAGGGCTGGGGCGACGATCCGGAGCGCTATCGGCAGATCGGCCTCGAGTTTCCGCGCGACTAAGGCGCAGCCGTTTGACGCTGCGGGCGAACTGCGGTGATATCCTTCGCGCTTCGGGGGCGTCGCACGCTTAAAGCTTCGCAAAATCCGCTTGCGCCTTGCGAGAGGCGCGGAAAACAGCGAGTCCCATCATGAAGAGTGGCTTTCGTATTCTGCTCGGGCTGTTCTCTCTTTCGGCGCTCATGAGCCCCGGTGCGGCGACGGCACAGGCGCAACTTCCCGTTCTGCACTTCAATCAGGATTACGTGGAGGAGGCGACGCGGCCGTGCTCGCTCGACGTCAAAGATCCGAAAGCGGTGTTCAACTTCGTGTTCAACAGCCTTCCCGATCATGTCAAAGTCTATCCGACCGAGAACTATTTCTATTACACCTTCATCTGCAACGGCGTGCCGTACGACGGCAATATCCGGCTCGACGCCAGCAACCGCGACCAGGGCAAGGTGATTTTCGCCTATTCGGAGGATTTGGAAGGCTGGCGCGGCGAAACGCCGGAAAACCACATCATCCTCGACGCATCGGACGGCGTGCAGTCGGAGAAGCTCGAACCCCTGGTTTACCGCGTGACCTATCAGGGCAAGAGCGTGGTGTTCGCGCTCAATGATCTTTCCGACGTGAAGCCGCCGGCGAGCGCGCTGGCGCCGGACGAAGAGTACATCGGCCCATCATTCGACGAATCCGCCATCCGCTTCTTCCTGGTGTTCGACAAAAAGCTGAAGATTTTCCACTTCATCCTTGACGAAACGATCAAAGTTGCCGACCAGCTCGAGCCGAGCCCGCGGACCGACCGCATTCTGATCGGCAAACGCACCGGCTTTGCGTTCTATCGCGACTACCTGCGCGACCGCAAAATCATGATCGGCGCTTACAAGCCGAATATGCTGACGAACACCTGGTTCGACGGGCCATTCGATCAGCTGCCGGATAATTTCATTCAGGGTGAAGCGCTGCGCGACGCGCTGATCGCCAATAGTCCCGACCTCAAAGGCCGCATCGATCGCTTCGGCGGTTTCCCGGGCGGTGGGGAGCGCATGGCGGTCGATCCATATCTGCCGTATCGTTCGGTGTCGGACCTCTACCTCTTCGACCGCTGCGCGACCGCACGGCGGCATAGCCCGACTTACTATTTATGCTTTGCGCTCGACTACGATCGTGCGGGCCAACCGTATCTTGAAGCCTATGGTCCGAAACCAGCGCATGGGTCCCGTCGGTAGCTTGAAGCCTTGCGTGTTGCTGCGCCGAAAATGAAAGGGCCCGGCCAGCGCTTGGCCGGGCCCCGTCAAACACGTCAGACGCTGTTAGCACCACCACCAGCGGCTCATCGGACCGTGGCAGCGGCGGCGATGCGGGCCACGCCAGCCCCAGCGCCGGTGATGGCCCCAACGGCTGCCCCAACGCCAGTGCTGGACGTGGATCATGGGACTGTTCACCGTCGCGGCCTGCTTGAGCGCCGTGTTGTTGGCCGGGGCGGCCGAACCGGCCGATACGCCGACCAGCCCGATCCCGGCGGCAACCAACGTAGCAATCACAATCTTGCGCATTCGCTTTTCCTCCTGTGCCCGAGCGGGGCATGTTTTGTAACCATTGAGCTTCAGAGAGGGTTCCTTCAAAGGGGGTTCGAAGCGTAAAGAGTCTATCCGCGAACCGGCCGGTCGGCTAGGGGCAATCCAGTGTTTTAACGAACGGCGCACGTTGATGAACGGCAGATGAACGGCGCGTTCTAATAACCTCTGATCAATAGCAAATATCCGGCGCACCAAAAGCACGCCGGACTGCGCGGGGCCCGGCGCCAGCGGCCGGGCCCTGAACAGTTCGTCGTCTCGCGGATTATCGGCACCACGACCAGCGGCTGCGCGGTCCATGGCAGCGATGGCGATGCCATCGCACTTGAATCATAGGCTCGCTCTTGGCGGCGACTTGCTTGAGTGCAGTGCCGCTGACCGGTGCGGCGGATCCCGCCGACGCGCCGACCAACCCGATCCCGGCGGCGATCAATGTAGCAATCACGATTTTGCGCATTCGCTTCTCCTTTTCCGTGCTCTTGATCCGCCGCGCGGGCGACGGGGAGCGTTCGAAGCGCCGCGAAATTAACGCCGAATCGCCGCATCGGCTAGTATTTGCGCTGATCGAGGCGCGTTGAGTTTTTCGCGGGGCTGAAAACTTTCCGTCAACCG
>JASHSE010000262.1 GCA_030036975.1 Xanthobacteraceae bacterium
GAGGAAGGATTCGGGCCGGGGCGATCATTGCGGTTGCTGCGTTGGCCGCTATTTCAATTGCTTTGCTTTTGGTTCGGAAAAACGAGCTGTACTTTTCGGTTGCGCTCGCGTTGTTCACATCTGTAGACATCTCAGCCTGGCTGTATTTGCGATACATTTATCTTCCCCCAATAATAGAAGCTACACAAAGGAGGTACGAAGATGAGAGAGATTACTTCGGTTTGATTAAATTGGATTTTATCAAAAAACAGATCCTTGGCGATTGGAAATGGTACCGTCAATTCGCTATGACGGCGGTCATAATCTGCATGATTATTAGCGCGTTCATTCCTTCTATGAAATACGGGATTGCCACGATTCTTGTTAGGTTATTATCCGCTCTTTCATTTTATGTCAACACGCACGCCATGTCATCATTGGTCCAAGATTTTTTGCTTTTGACCTTTATAATGGTCTCGGAAGTTTGGCATTGGCTGTTCCGATTGCGGACTTATTGGACTATTCGTGTCGTTTCGGACTTGGAAGACGGCTTCACGATCAGGCCAAAAACAAAAAACTAGCTCGAACGCTCAGGCTTGCCCCCTGGTGAGCTCAGTAACCTTGAGTAATTCAGCTGCTGGCGCCTACTTGAGCATCCGCTTCGGCTGCGGCCATACTTCTCCTGCATGAATCTCTCCGTCCGCATCGAGCGTTGGCCGCTCTTCGGCGCGTTTTCGATCAGCCGCGGCAGCAAGACCGAGGCGGTCGTCGTCGTAGCGGAGCTTGCCGACGGCGGGCATCGCGGGCGCGGCGAGTGCGTTCCCTATGCGCGCTATGGCGAGACGCCGGAGGGTGTCGTCGCGGCGCTCGCAGCGATGGGCGGCGCAGTGCGGGAGGGTCTCGACCGCGCCGGATTGCAGAACGCGATGCGCGCCGGCGCGGCGCGCAATGCGCTTGATTGCGCGTACTGGGATTTGGCAGCCAAGCAGACCGGGCGTCGCGCGCACGAGTTGGCGGGTCTTGCGGCGCCGCTGCCGCGCGTCACCGCCTACACGGTTTCGCTCGCCGCGCCGGGGGCGATGGCGGCGGCCGCGGAGCGCGCCGCATCGCGGCCGCTGCTCAAGGTGAAGCTCGGCGCGGCCGACGGCGACGATCGCAAGCGCATCGCGGCGGTCCGCGGCGCGGCGCCGCAAGCCGAGCTCATCGTCGATGCCAACGAGGGCTGGACCGACGACAATCTCGCGCAAAATCTTGCCGCCTGCGCCGATGCCGGCGTCACCCTGATCGAGCAGCCGCTGCCGGAACAACGCGACGCGGCACTGGCGCGCATCAAGCGGCCGATCCCGGTCTGCGCCGACGAGAGCGTGCATGACCGCGCTTCGCTCGACGCGCTTTTTGGCAAATACGACGCGATCAACGTCAAGCTCGACAAGGCCGGCGGGCTGACCGAGGCGCTGGCGCTCGCGGCCGAAGGGGAAAGGCGCGGTTTTGCGCTGATGGTCGGCTGCATGGTCGCGACCTCGCTTGCCACGGCGCCGGCGTTGTTGCTGGCGCAACGTGCCCGCATCGTCGATCTCGACGGTCCGCTCCTCCTCGCCAAGGATCGCGAGCACGGCCTGCGCTATGACGGCAGTCTCGTTCATCCGGCCGAGCCGGCGCTGTGGGGCTGAGGCGCACGCCGGCCGATTTCAAGCGCTTCCTCGCCGACCAGACAGCGAAATGGGGCGCCATCGTGAAGCTGGCCGGCGCGCGGATCGACTGAGTTTTCCAACGCAGCCCGCGTTAGCGGCGGCGTTATCTCGGCAGGCGCCGCAAGCCTGTGCTATGGTGAGGCGGGTGCCGCGTTGTGCGCCTCGGTTGTGTTGCGTGCCATTGTCGCGTTGCGTTGCCTCAAACGTGCGGCTTGATTCGCACCGACGTGGTGTCACGCTGATGCCCAGCCATCCATCTGCCGCAGCTTTCGCGGATCTCGACCCGCCCGCCGCGGAGTTCCGGCCGCCTGCCGGCACGCAGCCGCGCTATCTCGCCGAGCTTGCAGCCGCGCTGGCGCGGGTCGAGGCGCTGCTCGCCGGCGGCGCCGAAGGTCCGGAGGGCTCGACCGCGATCGAGCGCATCGCTGACATCGCCTTTGTTTTGCACGAGCGCGACATCGAGCCGTCGCTGTGCGACGCGCTCGATGCCGCAGTGCGCGAGATCGGCGCGGCTGACGCGCTCAAGCGGACGAGTGTGCGGCGCGCGCGCGAGGCGGCTGCGCTGTTGCGCGACCTGTCGCACGCTCTCCACGCGATAATCGTGACGACAGAGGCCGAGCCGCCGCCGCAGGCGACCGCGACCGTGGCTGAGGCCGACGCGGCGTCGAGCCGTGTTCAGATCGTGCAGGACAGCCGACACGTCGAAGCGGCGGCGGATGAGTTGGCGGCACCGGCCGGATTGTTCGCCGCCGGCATGCCGGAGGATGACGGGTTCGCGCTGACAGTCGCGGCGCTCGCCAAAGCGCTGCCGCAGGGTGACGGCAGTGCGCCGGCGGATTTGCGCGATGAGATGACGGAGCCTGTCGCGTCGCCGGAGACGTTGACGCATTGCGAAGATGCGGCGGACGCGGAGGCGATCGAAGCCGCGGCGACGATCGAGTCATTTCGGCCTGAGGATGTCGTCGTCAGCCACTCCGCGGCTGAAGACAATTTGCCCGAGCAGATGCCGGGCGGACCGTCGGTTGCGGCCGTGGATGCGGCTCTTGGCGCCGAAGCGAGCGAGCGGACTGTTCTCCCCGACGCGCTCTTGAACGAACCGGCCGTTGCGCCGGGCGGCGGTGATCTGGGCGCGTCCGCATCGGGCATTGCAGCGCTCGGAGACGCCGAGTCGCCGTTTGCAACTGAGAGCGTTGCGCCGGCTCGCCCTGATGCGACGTCGGCCGCTGCCTTGCCGGAGGCGCCG
>JASHSE010000263.1 GCA_030036975.1 Xanthobacteraceae bacterium
TTGCCGCGAATTTCATCAGCTCGCGCGCGATCTGCGCCTCGGCGGCGTAGGCCATGGTCGTGTAGGGATGCGACCAGTCGCCGATCACGCCGAGGCGCTCGAACTCCTCGCGCTGCACCTTGATCCAGTGCTCGGCGAAGGCCCGGCACTCCTTGCGGAATTCGACCAGAGCCGCCGCGTCGGAGAAGTCCGGCTTCGGCTTGCCCTTGGCGCGGTAATTCTCCTCCTCGATTTTCCACTCGATCGGCAGGCCGTGACAGTCCCAACCCGGCACGTAGTTCGAATCGAGGCCGAGCATCTGCTGGCTGCGCGTCACCACGTCCTTGAGGACCTTGTTGAGCGCGTGGCCGATATGGATGTTGCCGTTGGCGTAAGGCGGCCCGTCGTGCAGCACGAATTTCGCGCGCCCTTTGCCGGCGGCGCGCAGCCGCTCGTAGAGGCCGAGCTTCTGCCAGCGCGCCAAAATTTCCGGCTCGCGCTGCGGCAGGCCGGCGCGCATCGGAAAATCGGTCTTCGGCAGAAACAGCGTCTCGCTGTAATTGCGCGCTTTGGGTGGCTGCTCGCTCATGCGGCGCCCTTCTAACAAGCCCGTTGCACTGCGAAAAGAGCCGCACCGCAGGCGATTGCGAAGCTACCGGAACCGCGCACCCGTCTATGCCGTTAATCGGACGCCAAGTGTAAAGCGTGGCGGGCCGGAGAAGGCGGCTGCCGGAGGCGTTTCGTGGACTATATGCGTGCCAAAGGGGAGACCCGCTACGCCCTCGTCATCAGCGATCCGCATCCGGTCGGCAGCATCGGCGGGCTGTGGAGTTCGGGGGGCCAGGCCGCCACTATCGGCATTTTCCTGCTTCTGTTCGGCGCATTTCTCTACTTCGGGCGCACCATCTTGTTGCCGATCCTGATCGCGGCGGTGGTATCGCTGACGCTGGCGCCGCTCGTTCGGGCCGCCGAGAAGCGCGGCATTTCGCCGTGGATCACCGCGATCGTCATCGTCGTCCTCGCGCTGGGCGCGCTGGCGCTCGCCGCAATGGCACTGGCCGGGCCGGTCGGCGATTGGATCGCACGCGCGCCGGAAATCGGTGCGATCATCAAGCAGAAGCTCGTCGTGCTGCAGGCGCCGCTCGCCGCGCTCCGGCACCTGGAGACCGAGCTGTTCGGCAGCGAAGCTGCGGCCCCTGCGCCGCCAGCGGCCAACGTGGTGCTGCCGGTCGTCGCCTTCATCACCCCGGCTGCCGGCCAGCTCCTGTTGCTATTCGGCACCTTGTTATTCTTTCTGGTCGGGCAATCCGGGCTGCGGGCGCGCCTCGTCTTCCTGTTCTCCGGCCAAGACGCGAAGCTGCGCTTCCTGCGCATCGTCAACGACATCGAGAAGAATCTCGCCGGCTATCTTGCACTCGTGACCGTGATCAACGCCGCGGTCGGCACCATCACCGCGCTGGGCGCCTGGGTGATCGGGCTGCCCGATCCGGCGATCTTCGGACTCGTGGCCGCGGTGCTCAATTACATCCCCTATGTGGGCCCGGCGATCGTGGTGCTGGTGCTGTTCGCAGTCGGCCTCGTCAGCTTTCCATCGCTCGGCCACGCGCTGCTGGCGCCGTGCGGCTTCATCGGCCTGACCACGCTCGAAGGCCATTTCATCACCCCGGCCGTCGTTGGCCGGCGCATCACGCTCAACCCGCTCATGGTCGTGCTGGCGCTGGCGTTCTGGACCTGGATGTGGGGGCCGATCGGAGCCTTTCTGGCGACGCCGTTGTCGATCATCGGCCTCGTTGTCTTCAGCCATTTGTTCCCGCCGGAGGAGGTCAAACTTCCCGACTGAGGGAACTTTTCGCTTCGCTGCATGCTTATTCGGGCAATTCGGATTCTTTCCGGCACGGAGCACACAACCATGGATACGACGGCCACGGCCGAGGCGGCATCGCAAGCCATGCGAGACACGGCGAGAGATACGGCGAAGGACGCGCGCGAAGGCGTCCGCGAGATGGGCAGAGCGGCGTCCGCCGCATCCGGCGACTTGCAGAAGGATCTTCAGGCGTTGCGCGAAGATCTCGTCCGCCTCACCGAGGAGGTCAGCGCGATCGTCACCGACAAGGGCAACGCGGCGTGGCGGCGGGCCAAGACCAGCGCCGACAGCGTCATGTCGGACGCCCAGGCCAAGGGCCAGGAAGCGGCCGCCGCGGTGCGCGACGTGTCCAGTCATTTTGCCGATGCAGTCGACGAGTCGATCAAGAACCGGCCCTATACGACGCTGGCGCTGGCTGCCGGGATCGGGTTCCTGCTCGGCACGACTTTGCGGCGTTAGGAAGGACGCGCCGGGTGCGCGGACCATGCCGGCGATCAGGCGGCCGGCTCGTCTCGTCCGCAAGGCGGTCGCCGATGTCAGGCGGAGAACGCAGCCCATGATCAAAGGCTGGATGCGCGAGATCACGCTTGCGGTCCAAGCGCGCAGCGGCGTGACCTCCGGTCTTTTCATTGCGCTCGGCATCGCCGCGCTTGCCGCCCTGACCGCGTTCGCGTTTCTTACCGTTGCCGGCTACGACTGGTTCGCGATTCAGTTCGGCAGCGTTTTTGCCGCGCTATTGATGACCGGCATCTTTTTGCTGATCGCGGTGATTGCCGCGGTGAGCGCCATCGCGGCGCGCAGCAGCGCCAAGCAGCGCGCCATTCTCGAGCGCGCCGCGCACGCCCATGCCGGCTCCTGGCTGCTCGATCCCAAGATCATTGGCGCCGCCGTTCAGGTCGGCCGCTCGCTCGGTTGGCAGCGCCTGCTGCCAGTGGCGTTGCTCGGCTTCATGGCGGCGCAATGGGCGCGCGAATATCGCCAAGAGCAGAGCCGACAGCAGAGCCGAGAGCATAGCCAAGCGCAGGACCGCGACGGCGCCGCGTAGCGGCGTTGGGCCGCCCCGGTGCGCTCGCGTTTGTTTGCAATCTAAATCGGCGGGAAAGCATCGCCGGCTCGGGCGAGGAGCTCGCGCGCGCCGCGCGCGTCCTCGTGCATCTGCCGTACCAGATCGTCGACCGATGCGAACTTCGCTTCATCGCGCAGCCAGGCGATGAAGGCCACGTCGAGCTTCTTTCCATAGAGGTCGCCGGCGAAGTCGAACAGAAACGCTTCGAGCAGCACCGCACCGTCGTCGAACATTGGCCGCTGGCCGAAGCTCGCCACGCCATCGTAACGGCGTCCGGCGACGGCGACGCGTACCGCATAAATGCCGTGGCGCAGGCGACAGCCGGCATCGAGCCGCAGGTTGGCGGTCGGAAAGCCGAGTTCGCGGCCCCGTCTGTCGCCGTGAACGACGACTGCGGTGACGAACCAGGGAAAGCCGAGAAAGTCCGCGGCCTCATCGACCCGGCCGGCGGCAAGCGCGTCGCGGATCGGACCGGAAGAGATCGGCCGGCCCTTGTCTTGGAGCAACGGCACCACGTCGACGGCGAAGCCGCATTGCTTGCCTTCGGTCGTCAGAAAATCCGGCGACCCCGCCCGGCTCATGCCGAAATGAAAATTAAACCCGATCGCGGCACCGCTTACGGCGAAGCGCTCGACCAGGATGCGGCGGACGAATTCCTCCGCGGTCAGCCGCGCCAGCGCCGCGTCGAAGGTCAGCACGATGGCGCCGTTGAGGCCCGTCGCCGCCAAGAGCCGCAGCTTGGCCGCCTCATCGGTCAGCCGGAACAGCGGCTCGTCGGCATGAAAGAAGGCGCGCGGATGCGGCTCGAAGGTCAGCGCCGCCGCCGGCTTGCCGAGGCGCCGGGCGCGGTCGAGCGCAACGCCGATCAGAGCGCGATGGCCGCGATGCACGCCATCGAAGTTGCCGATCGCGACCACCGCGCCGCGCAACGGCTCGCCGTCGGCGCCGTCGCGCACGATGAGGAAATTCTTTGCCGGCATCGGACGGGAATGGTTAACAAAGTTAACGAGCTAGGTGCCGTCGCCGCTGCCACCGAGTCAAGGCCGTGCGCTGGCTTAAGGCCGATCACGGAAACCGGCCATTAACCCGATCTTCAACCCGCGCTGCTAGCGTCATCGGCCGTTCGGCAGGGGACGCCCGGGGGGACGATCCTGCCCATCGTGGTGAGCGACTTTACGGGGGTTGCCTGAAGTCGTTGCCGATCCGGTCCGTCGGGGCCGGATCGCGAATTGTACGCGCCAGAGGGCGAACGCCATGGTCAATACGTCAATGCCGGTGCTTGTGGTCGACGACTACAACACCATGATCCGTATCATCCGCAATCTGTTGCGGCAGCTCGGCTTCGCCGACGTCGACGAGGCCAACGACGGCGCCTCGGCGCTCGCCAAAATGCGGATCAAGCGCTACGGTCTTGTCATCTCCGACTGGAACATGGAGCCGATGAGCGGCTACGACCTGTTGCAGCAAGTACGCGCCGACCCGGGATTGGGCACGACGCCGTTCATCATGGTCACCGCCGAATCCAAGACCGAGAACGTCATCGCCGCCAAAAAGGCCGGCGTGAACAATTACATCGTCAAGCCGTTCAATGCCCAGACGCTGAAAGCCAAGATCGAAGCGGTATTCACCGAAGCCGCCGCAATGGCGCATTAGCTAATCTCAGGCCACACCATCTGGCCGGTATAGGTCGGATGGTCGTCGCCGTAGAGCGCCTGACGGAGCGCCGAGCGCACGCCGTTTCCGGCCGGTATCGGAGCCGGTCAAAATGAATCCCTTGCTGTCCAACGCGATCGACTAGTCTAGCTCCTCGTGTGATCTACAGCGGCGGCGCGAAGCAAAGCTTGCGTACGATTGGCGCCAATGTTCGAATTTTGAAAAATTGGAACCATGATGGCGCTCCACCGCGAACTTGCGCGATCAGGCGGAGACAGCTACGAACAAATAGCGCCTCGCGACAACCGACGCCATGAAAGAGGCTCAGCATGTCAGGATTTCATCACGTCACAGCGACGTACTTGGTTTTGCGGTCGATGAGCCGGTCGAGACCCCTGGCCGCGATCTGAAGCCGCCATCGTTTTTGGAGCCGCGCCGCAACGAGATCGAGGCGGTGCTGCCGACGCTCGAAACAGCCGGACAATTCAGCCCATGACCGAGGCCTTGTCCTTCATTCATCGCTTCGAGCCGGGCGGTGACGCTGCCGGCAAGGCGCTTCTGCTCCTGCACGGCACCGGCGGCGACGAGAATGATCTCCTGCCGCTTGGCCGCATGATCGCTCCGGCGGCGGCGCTGCTCTCCCCGCGCGGCAAAGTTTTGGAGAACGGCATGCCGCGGTTTTTCCGCCGCCATGCGGAAGGCGTATTCGACGAAGACGACGTTCGCCGCCGCGCCAATGAGCTTGCTGATTTCGTCGGCGAGGCGCGTAAGTCCTACGGCCTCTCCGCGTTGATCGCGGTCGGCTATTCGAACGGCGCCAACATCGCGGCGGCCATGCTGCTGCTGCGGCCCGAGACGCTCGACGGCGCCGTTCTGTTGCGTGCCATGGCGCCGCTGGCGCAGACGACGCCCGTCGATTTGGCCGGGACGCCGGTCTTGATCTTGTCCGGCGCCGCCGATCCCATCATCACGCCGGCGAAGGCGGCGCTGCTCGTGTCGCTGCTGCAAGCCGCAGGCGCGAAGGTCGAACACCACATGCTGCCGATAGGCCACGAACTGTCGCAGGCCGACATTTCGCTGGCACGGAAGTGGCTCGGGACCTGACGCCGGCCGCTCAGCCCAGCAGCATCGCCGGCTCGCGGCCGATGAGACGGGCGAGCGCGCGCAGCCGGTTGGAGACGCGCTCGCCGGCCAAGGCCGCGCACGGACCGGGCAGCCGCAGCGCCAGACGATGGCGCTCGACCGCAAGCGCGGTGCGCGGCAGCACGCCCGGCATCGCGCCGGAGACGATGTAGGCAAGCCGCAGCGCAGCGCCGAGCACACGGGCGCGATCGATCATGCGGGTCGAAGCGAGTTCGCGCAGCCGCGACGACAGTTCGTCGTCAACGACCAGGCCGACGTGGCGATAAAATACCGACAACGCCAGATAGGCGCGGCCGGCATGATCGATGCCGGAAAAGCCGCCATGGGCGATGACGTTAAGCGACTGCTCGCCGCGATAGTCGGGATGCGCGCGCCAGCCGATGTCGGCGAGCAGGCACGCGGCCTGGCGCAGCCGCCGTTCCTCGGCGTTCTCGTCGAGGCCGGACGAAGCCATGAAGCGGTCGGTCCACGCGATCAACTCCTCGCCGTGGCGCGGTGAGCGCGAGCGCAGCCGATTAAGGTTGCGCGCCGCCTCGATCAGCGGGTCCTCCTCCCGGTCGCGTTCTTTGAGCAACGAATAGAGCAGACCCTCGCGCACGCCGAGCGCCGAGAACACCACCTGGCGCGGCCTGCCGATGCGCAGAATGTATTCGAGCACCAAAGCCGCGTACGGCAACAGCGGCCGCCGCGCGCTGGCGACGACCTCGATGTTGGACAGGGTCTCGACGTCGACGCGGTGCAGCAGCCTGGCAAATTCCAACGCCTCGTCGGCATCGATGGCATAGCCGTGCATGACGTGCAGCGGATAGGCGGTCTGCCACATGTGCAGCCGCGCCAGCGATCGCCAGGTGCCGCCGACGGCGTAGAAGCGGCGGCCGTGGCAGGCCTTGAGCACCGGCAGCGACGACAATGTTTTCCTGACGAACTTCTCCGCCTTTTTGACCGAGCGCGCCGAAATGTCGGCCAGCGCCAGCCCGCCGAGCGGACGGGTGAGGCCGTGGCGCGCGCGCGTGCCGTGCACGTCGATCAGCTCGAGCGAACCGCCGCCGAGATCGCCGACCACGCCGTCGGCGCGGTGCACGCCGGAGATGACGCCGAGCGCCGTCAGCTCGGCCTCGCGGCCGCCCGAGAGCACGTCGATCTCGGCGCCGATGGCGCGCTGGGCCAGCTTGACGAAGGCGCGGCCGTTCTTGGCCTCGCGGCAGGCGGCCGTGGCGATGGCGAAGATTTTTTTTACGCCCATGGTGGCGCACAGCGCGCTGTAACGCTTGAGCGTCGCCAGCGCGTGGTCGACGGCGTCCGCGGGCAAGAGGCCGGTCGACTGCACCTCGCGGCCGAGCCCGCACAGCGCTTTCTCGTTGAATAACGCGGCCGGGCTGCGGCTGAGCCCCTCGTAGACGACGAGGCGCACCGAATTCGAGCCGATGTCGATCACGGCGACCGGCGGGCTATGATCGAGACGTCCTTGGGCGTCGAGCTTAGTGCGGTTCCCGCGATTCATCTGTCAGAGCTGTGCGTGCCATCCTCCCCGCTTGCGCGGGCGGCCGGAACAATTACCCGATTCGCGGCGAATGCCGATCACTTGTGCTCCGGGCGCCGCAACCGGGGCACCGAGTCCCGCGACTTGCCGCGGCCAGACAGGCTCGGATTGGTCATGAAATAGGTATGGGCGTTGAAGATTTCCTCGCCCGCGGCCGGCTTGATCCGCGACGACCCACCGTCGGCCAGAAGCTGCCAGCTCTGCTGGTT
>JASHSE010000264.1 GCA_030036975.1 Xanthobacteraceae bacterium
TACTTCTCGTACGGCACCGAATCGATCGGCGGCACCTTGAAATTCGGCATCCCGCTGCGCGAGGATTTCAGCGTGCAGCTGCGCTATTCGCTGTATACGCAGTCGATTCAATTGCCGACGTTGTATGATGACTGCAACAATTTCAATCCGAACAATGCCTTTTGGACGCCGGCGTACCTGGCGGCCAACGGCATAGCGCCGACCCCGCAAAACTGCCTCGAATACGGTCAGGCTTCGCTTCCGATCCGGGTCGAGCTTGGCGAAGGCACGACGATCACGTCCATGGTCGGCTACGGCCTGATCTACAACACGCTCGACAACAACAAGGACCCGACCAGCGGCATCAATCTGAACTTCGGACAGGACTTTGCCGGGCTCGGCGGCAATTCGGACTTCATGCGCACCAGCGTCGATTTCCGCAGCTATTACGAGCCGGTCTCCGATCTCGTGAGCATCCTGCATCTGCAAGCCGGCAACATCCTCGGCCTTGGCGGCCAGTCGGTATCCATGCTCAACGATTTCAAGATGGGGCCGAATCTGGTGCGCGGCTTCGAACCGGCCGGCATCGGGCCGCGCGATGTCACCAATTTCGAGTTCGGCTACGGAACCGGCGACGCGCTCGGCGGCACGATGTACTGGGGCGCCAGTCTCGAAATGCAATATCCGCTCTATTTCCTGCCCAAGGATAGCGGCTTCCGCGGCGCCGTGTTCATCGATTCCGGAGCGGAGTGGGGCTACCAGGGCGAAACGTCGAGCCCGGCGACCGGAGAAGTCGCCGGACCCGTGAACGGTATCGTGTGTTCGCCGCCGATTCCACCAGGTGCCAAAGGCAGCGGCTGCGCCATGCTGTACACCGACGATGCCACGCCGCGCGTGTCGGCGGGCGCCAGCCTGATCTGGAATTCGCCGTTCGGTCCGCTGCGCTTCGATTTTGCTTACCCGATCATGCATCAGTGGTATGACCGCACGCAATTCTTCCAGTTCGGCGGCGGAACCCATTTCTGATGCGGCCACGAGCTTCGCCAGCGGCGGACACATATCCGGCCGCCGTGCGGCCGAGCGCGGAGCTGACCGTCGCCGCCATCGTCGACCTGACCGGCGCGCAGCTGGCGCGGCGAGAGCTGCGCGAGCGCCGCATCCGCAATATCGCCGCGCTCGATGACGCCGGCGCGGCCGACATCTGCTTCATCGACGAGCCGGCGCACCGGCATGAGCTGACGGCAAGCCATGCCGGAGCCTGTTTTGTCTTGCCGCGCCTTGCGTCATCGGCGCCGCCCGGTCTGGCCGCGCTCGTCACCGACGCGCCGTACCGTGCCTTTGCGACGGTGGCGCGCGCGCTGTTTGCCGAGGCGCTGCGACCATCCTCGCTGTTCGAAGGCGGCGGTCGCGCCGCCGGCGCCCAAGTGCACGCCACCGTGCACGCCACGGCGCGGATCGAAGCCGGCGTCGCCATCGATCCTCTGGCCGTGATCGGACCGCGCGCCGAGATCGGCACCGGCACGGTGATCGGCGCCGGCGCAGCTATCGGCCCTGACGTGCGCATCGGTCGGCAATGCGCGGTCGGCGCCGGCGTCACCATTCTGCACGCCCTGATCGGCGATCGCGTCACCATTCATTCCGGCGCGCGGATCGGGGAGGCCGGGTTCGGCTTTCCGTCTGGCGCGGATCGGCACCTTGAAATCCCGCAGACCCGCCGCGTCATCCTCCAGGACGGCGTGGAAATCGGCGCCAACTCCACAATCGACCGTGGTTGCATCCGCGACACCGTGACCGGCGAGGGCACCGCCATCGGTAGCCTCGTGCGGATCGGGCACGATGTCAGCCTCGGCCGCCATTGCCTGATCGCGCCGCAGGCAGGCCTGGAAGGTGGCGTGACCGCCGGGGATTTTGTCATAATAGGAGGGCAGGCCTGCATTGCCGCAGGCGTGACGATCGGCGAAGGCGCGGTCATTGCCGGGCAAAACCGCGTCACGGCGGATCTTGCGGGCCGCGCCGGCGGCAAGTCGGTCGGCACCAAGTCTGCCGCCGGCAAGTCTGCCGCCCGCAAGTCGAACGAGGACAGGCCATGAATACCGACACGGTCGAGGCCGTCGAGATCGCAGAGATTTTGCGCCTCCTGCCGCACCGCTACCCGTTCGTCATGGTCGATCGTATCGTCGAGATTCGCGGCGAGGAATCCGCCATCGGCATCAAGAACGTCACCATCAACGAGCCGCAGTTTCTCGGCCATTTCCCGGACTATCCGGTGATGCCCGGTGTCCTGCTGCTCGAGGGCATGGCGCAGACCGGCGCCGTCATCGTGTTGCGACGCATAAAATTAGAGGAACTGCGCGCGATGTACCTGTTGACCGTCGACAAGGCGAAGTTTCGCAAGCCCGCCTTGCCCGGCGACCGCATCGAATATCACATCAAGAAAACCGCTCGCCGCGGCAACATGTGGTGGTATCGCGCCGAAGCCAAGGTCGGCGGTGCGCTGATCGCCGAAGCCGTCATCGGCGCGATGCTCGGCGGGGCCAGATCGTGATCGATGCGACGGCGCGCGTAGCCGACGGCGCGCGCCTGGGCGAGGGCGTGGAGATCGGGCCGTATTGCGTCATCGGCCCCAAAGTCGAGATCGCCGACGGCGTGCGGCTCATCGCTCACGTCCACGTCACCGGCGTGACCACGATCGGCGCTGGCACCGTGATCTATCCGTTCGCCTCGCTCGGCACGCCGCCGCAATCGGTGCATTATCGCGGCGGGGCGACTCGGCTCGTCATCGGCCCGTGCTGCGAGCTGCGCGAGGGCGTCACCATGAATACCGGGACCGAGGATGGCGGCGGCGTCACCGAAGTCGGCGAGGGCTGCCTGTTCATGGTCGGCTCCCATGTCGGCCACGATTGCCACGTCGGCAATTCCGTCACCTTCGCCAATAACGTGGTGATCGGCGGTCACGTCGCGATCGGCGACCACGTCCTTCTCGGCGGCCAGGCCGCAATTCATCAACACGTACGCATCGGCGAAGGCGCGATGCTCGCCGGACTGTCGGGCGCCTCGGGCGACCTCATCCCTTTCGGCTTTGCGTCAGGCGGCCAGATCGCCGATCTCGTCGGGTTGAATGTGGTCGGGCTGACGCGCCGCGGTGCAAAACGCGCCGATTTGCATCGGCTGCGCCGCGCCTATCGCGCGCTGTTTCTGGCGGAGGGAGTCTTTGCCGATCGGATCGATGCCGTCGCGAAGGATTTTGCGGCGGATCCGCTGATCGAAAAAATCATCGCGTTCATCCGCGCCGGAGGCAAACGCCCCCTGATTCGACCCGCTCGGCAGCAGCCTCGCCATGAGCACCGTGACGATACCGTCTGATCCGCGACCGGCTGCGACCGCATCGCCTGACGAGTCGTCGATCGGGCCGTCGATCGCATTGATCTGCGGCGGCGGTGCGTTTCCGGGCGCCGTGGCCGACGCGATCGCGCAGCGCGGCCTGCGCCCGGTGATGTTCGCGATCCGCGGCTGGGCCGATCCCAAAGTGGTCGAGCGCCACCCTCATCATTGGATCCCGCTCGGGCAGTCCGGGCGCTTTCTGCGTTTGGCGCGCGCCGAGCAGTGCCGCGAAGGATTGTTCATCGGCGCGCTGCTGCGGCCGCCGATCAGCAAAATCCGTCTCGACTGGCACACCATTCGGTTGATGCCCCGCATTGTGCGCGCATTTCGCGGCGGCGATAATCGCCTGCTGTTGGGAATTGCGCGTCTGCTCGAGGAAGACGGCCTGCGCATCATCGGCGTCGCCGACGTTGCTCCCGAAATCGTCGTGCCGGAAGGCGTGCTCGGCCGCCATCACCCGTCGGCCGGCGACCGCGCCGACATTGCAAGGGCCCTGCAAATGATCGCGGCGCTTGGCCCGTTCGATGTTGGCCAGGGGGCAGTGGTCGCCAACAATCACGTGCTCGCGGTCGAGGCGGCCGAGGGCACCGACAACATGCTCAATCGTCTGGTCGAGCTGCGGGCCCAGCGCCGCGTCAGCACCGCGCCTGGCAGCGGCGTGCTGGTCAAGGCGCCGAAGCCCGGCCAGGATCGCCGCTTCGATCTGCCGGCGATCGGTCCGCAAACGGTCGCGAACGCGGCACGCGCCGGACTTGGCGGCATTGCGGTAGCCGCCGGCAGCGCGATTATCGCCGAGCCGGGCGCAATGATCGCCGCGGCTGACCGCGCCGGACTATTTCTGGTCGGCGTCGCTGGGGACGGCACGCGATGATGCATGCACCGCAGCCGCGATCGCTCGCCATCGAACTCATCGCGGCCGAGGAATCCGGCGATGCCCTGGGTGCGGCTTTGGCGCGGGCGCTGGTCGAGCGCGAGGGTGGTACTTTGAAGCTTTCCGGGATTGGCGGATCTGCCATGGCGGCGGCAGGCATTCCAAGCCCTTTCCCGATCGATGAACTGTCGATCGTTGGCGTGACCGCCATTCCGCGCCGGCTGCCTATGATCTTGCGCCGCATCCGCGAGACCGCCGACGCGGTGATCGCGGCGCGTCCCGACGCGCTGGTGATCATCGACAGTCCGGATTTCACCCATCGCGTGGCGCGCCGCGTGCGGCGGCATGGGCCGTCGATCCCGATCATCGACTATGTGTCGCCGCAAGTGTGGGCATGGCGGCCATGGCGAGCGCGCACGATGCGCCGCTACGTTGATTGCGTGCTGGCGATCCTGCCATTCGAGCCCGCCGCGCACCTGCGGCTCGGCGGCCCGCCATGCGTCTATGTCGGTCACCCGCTGATCGAACGGCTGGCGGAGCTGCGGCCGAACGCGGACGAGATGCAGCGCTGGCAGACCGATCCACCGCTTGTCCTGGTATTGCCTGGCAGCCGCTCCAGCGAAATTCGCCGGCTGCTCGCGATCTTCGGCGCGGCGATGGGACAGCTGGCGGCGCGGGTTGGCCCGATCGATCTCGTGCTGCCGACCATGCCGCATCTCTTGGCGCGGGTGCGCGAGGGCGTGGCCGCCTGGCCTGTGCAGCCGCGCATCGTGGTCGACCCGGCCGAAAAGTGGGCGCAATTTCGTAAAGCGCGTGCGGCGCTGGCGGCCTCCGGCACCGTGACGCTCGAGCTGGCGCTGGCCGGCATTCCGACTGTCGCCGCCTATCGCATACCCGCCGTCGAGTGGATCGGCGCGCGGCTGGCTCGGCTGCCGGAACTCTTCAGCATCATACTCGCCAACCTGGTGATCGGCGAAGCCATCGTTCCGGAATTGCTGCAGCGCGACTGCACGCCGGACAAACTCGCGGATGCGCTGGTGCCATTGATCGCCGACACGCCGGCGCGGCGGCGGCAGATCGAGGCATTCGCCAGGCTCGACGCGATCATGGGCGTTGGCACGACGGCGCCGAGCAGCCAAGCCGCCGGCATCGTCCTCGACTTGGCACGGTACGGCCGCCGGGCCCTCGCGAAGGCTACCGCGTGAGCAAAGCAACTAAAACTCCGCGAAAACGACCGCAGTACGCCGCGATCACCGCTGTGCACGGCTACGTGCCGCCGGACGTGCTGACCAACGCCAAGCTTGCGCAAATGGTCGACACCAGCGACCAGTGGATCGTCGCGCGGACCGGCATCAAGGAGCGCCGCATTCTCACCGGCGCCGGGCTCGGCACGTCGCATATGGGCGCGCAGGCGGTGCGCGGCCTGTTGGCAAAGACTGCAACGCCGGCCAGCGCGGTGGAACTGCTGATCTGCGCGACGACGACCCCGGATTTCGTGTTTCCGTCGACTGCCAATCTGATCTGCGACATGGCCGGCATCCGCAACGTCGGCAGTTTCGACGTGCAGGCGGCGTGCTCCGGCTTCGTCTATGCGCTGACCATCGCGGCGCAGTTCATCGCCAGCGGGCAATACCGCAAGATCGTCGTCGTCGGCGCCGACAAGATGTCGGCGATCATCGATTACACCGACCGCGCCACCTGCGTGCTGTTCGGCGACGGCGCCGGCGCGGTGCTGGTCGAGCCGAGCCGACGCTACGGCATCATCGACACACTGTTATGCTCCGATGGCTCCGGCATGCGGCATCTGCACCAAAAGGCCGGCGGCAGCCGCATGCCACCGACCGCCGAGACCGTGGCCAAGCGCCTGCACTACGTGCATCAGGAAGGCGCCTCGGTCTACAAGTTCGCCATCGCCCGCATGGCCGACGTCGCCGTCGCGCTGATGAAGCGCAATCGCCTGTTGAGCGAGGACATCGACTGGCTGGTGCCGCACCAGGCCAACAAGCGCATCATCGAGGCCACTGCCAAGCGCATGAAGCTGTCCGCCGACCGCGTCATGATGACGATTCACAAATATGGCAACACCACCGCCGCCACCATTCCGCTGTGTCTATGGGATTACGAGGCGAGGCTGAAGGCCGGCGACCGCCTGCTCATGGCCGCATTCGGCGGCGGCTTTACCTGGGGCGGCCTTTATTTGACCTGGGCGTACGACGGAAAACGCAAATAGCGAAATGGCGAATAGCGAATGGGGAATAGACAGATAACCAGCCGCCGCTCGCCTCATCGCCGTTTCGACATCGGCTGATAATCGCGCCGCTCCGCGCCGGTATAGAGCTGGCGCGGCCGGCCGAGCTTCTGGTGCGGGTCTTCGATCATTTCCTTCCACTGCGCGATCCAGCCGACGGTGCGCGCCAGCGCGAACAGCACGGTGAACATCGCGGTGGGGAAGCCCATCGCGCGCAGCGTGATCCCGGAATAGAAATCGACATTCGGATAAAGCTTTTTCTCGATAAAATAGTCGTCGTGCAGCGCGATGCGCTCGAGCTCCATGGCGACGTCGAGCAGCGGGTCGTTGCGGCCGAGTTCGTGCAGTACCTCGTGGCAGGTCTTCTGCATGATTTTCGCCCGCGGATCGTAGTGCTTGTAGACGCGGTGACCGAAGCCCATCAGGCGAAACGAATCTTTGGGGTCCTTGGAGCGCTTGATGTATTCGGGAATGCGGTCGACGGTGCCGATCTCGCCCAGCATTTTCAGCGCTGCCTCGTTGGCGCCGCCATGGGCCGGCCCCCACAGGCAGGCGATGCCGGCGGCGATGCAGGCAAACGGATTGGCGCCGGTCGAGCCGGCGAGCCGCACCGTAGAGGTCGACGCATTCTGCTCGTGATCGGCGTGCAGGGTGAAGATGCGGTCCATGGCGCGGGCCAGCACCGGGTTCGGCTTGTACTCCTCGCACGGCACCGCAAAGCACATGCGCAAGAAGTTCGAGGCGTAATCCAGATCGTTCTTCGGATACATGAACGGCTGGCCGATCGAGTATTTGTACGCCATGGCCGCGATCGTCGGCATTTTGGCAATCATGCGGATCGAGGCGATCATCCGCTGGGTCGGATCGGTGATGTCGGTGGAGTCGTGATAGAACGCCGAGAGCGCGCCGACGCAGCCGACCATCACGGCCATCGGGTGGGCGTCGCGGCGGAAGCCGTAGAAGAACCGGCTCATCTGCTCGTGGACCATCGTGTGATGGATCACGCGATCGACAAAATCGGCCTTCTGCGCCGCGTTGGGTAATTCGCCGTAGAGCAGGAGATAGCAGGTCTCGAGGAAATCGCCGTGCTCGGCCAAATCTTCGATCGGATAGCCGCGATAGAGCAGGACGCCTTCGTCGCCGTCGATATAGGTGATCTTGGATTCGCAGGCGCCGGTCGAGGTGAACCCGGGATCATAGGTGAACCTGCCGGTTTCCGCGTAAAGCTTGCTGACGTCGATCACCTCCGGACCGATGGTGCCCTCATAGACGGGAAACGACCAGCTCTGGTCGCCGAGC
>JASHSE010000265.1 GCA_030036975.1 Xanthobacteraceae bacterium
GGAGGCCGAGGATGGTCGGCAGGATGTCGATGTGGCTGGTCAGCGCATCAATCGGACGCAAGGGCTGCTCCTTGCGGTCCGGCAGCAGCAGCGGCGGCAGCTTCACCACGACGGGCACATGCACCGCCTCCTGATAGGCGGCGTGCCATTTTTCCATCATCATGCCATGGGCCGCGGCGTATTCGCCGTGATCGGCCAGGAAGATGACGATGGTGTTGTCGGCCTGGCCCGTGTCCTCCAGCGTCTGCAGCACATGATCGATATGCGGGTCGAGCACGGCGTGAAGCCAAGCGTAGAGCTGAATGAATTTCAGGCAGGCGTCTTTGGGACGATCCCAAAGCTGGAACGGGATCGAGCTGCGTAGCGCGATCTTCACGGCCAGCGCGGGATCTCCGTTGCCGATACGCTTGGCGGCGCCGTGGCCGGTCTTGGCAGCGAGCCCCAAACCCATCTTGTAGGCATAATCGAACTGGCAGGACGGCTTGCCATCGAGCGAGTCGTCGAGCGAATCCTTCGGCGGCAATTGGGCACAGTCCTGCGGGAAGTCCAGCGGGTTGAGCGCAATCGCGATGGTGCCGGCGGTCGGTGCCGGCGTCGACTGCCTTTCAAGCGGCACGGTGAGCGGCCCGAATGCCGATTGCGTCTTGTCGGCCTCATCGGGCGACGGCAAGGCCTGGCTGATGACCGCCGGGTATGTGGCAATGTCATGCGGGTTGACGAAGGAGGCGACGGCGAACCACGGCCTCACTCGCGACGGGTCGGGCGGCGGCGCCGAGGGATTGCGCGCGCTCGCGTCGGCGACGGCAACGTTGTAATTGAGCGCCAGCGCTTGGCGGCGGATGAAAGCGCAGACCGCGTCGGTGAAGCCGGCGTCGCGGTAGATGCCGAGATTGTTGGCCTGGGAGCCGTGCGGCTCCGGATAGGATTCTTCCCAATCGTCGAAGCCGTAGTGTTCGAGCGAATGGTCCGGCGGATTGCTGATGTGCCATTTGCCGAAATAATGCGTGGCATAGCCGGCCTCGCGCAGCCAATTGCCGAGCGTGGGGATGCCGTTCGCGGCGAGCCAGGGGAAATTCGGCGAGTCGCCGTTCTTGAACAGCCCGTCGGTCTGAGTGACGCCGGTCCTCGTGCCGTATTGTCCGGTGTAGATGGTGGCCCGGCTCGGCGTGCAGGCGCTGGCCGCGATGGTGTGGTTGCGCAGCACCACGGCGTTCCGCCGCAGCCGCCGCAACCCCGGGAAGAATCGGGCATAGGGGATGTCGTCGCCGATTTCTTCGTGATGGAATCCCAAAATCTTTTTCAGCGGTTCGGCGAAGCCGTGGTTCTGGCCATACGAGAAACGCGGGAAGCGATACTGATCCGCGGTGATGAGCAGGACGTTGGGCCGGATATCGGAGGGGCTCACGAGGCGCTCCTTGCGTGATCAAGCTTGGCGCAGGCTGACGATGCCGCTCCAGACCGGCACATAGACCGTGCCGTTCGGGCCGATGAACAGGCTGGCGTAGTGGTTGTCATAGCCGCGGCCGGACCCCGCCAGGACTTTGTAGGCGACGTCCCCGGTCGCGGCGGCAATCGCGCTGATGTACCAGTCGTGCTGCCCCTCGCGGATTTCCAGCGTGTAGCTGTAGATCAGGCCGTTCGCGAGCGACAGCTTGGTGACGACTGACGGGATGACCACCCGATTGTTCTCCCAGACGATCTCGCCGGGGCAAGGATGGTTGTCGAAGCGCACCCGCGCGAGGCCCGGCGCGACCGGTCCGGTCTGCGCCTGGAAGGTCCCCGTGTAGCCGTAATTGTTCTCGACGAAGAAATTGCCGGTGTAGCCGATCAGCGAGTTCTCGGTGTCGCTGAAGCCGGGCGCGAAGACCGGAACTTCGCAGACGATCCGATTGCCGACATAATCTTTCTCGCGGCGATAGACGACGACATGCATCTGCGGATCGGCATTGTCGGTGATGCCGCAATAGCGCTGCCCGACCAGGGTCGGCGTCGTGCCGGTGCCGAAATTCTTTTGACCCGGCTTCTCACGGTAGCCGCGGTCATAGCTGTAGCACCAGGTAATCTCCGGCACCCTTCCGGTCGCCGGCGCCTCGAAGCGGTACATGGCGTAGTTCGAGGCGATATAGACGCCATTGATCTCGTCGACCGCGAAGGAATTGCCGATCTGCTGCGGTGCCGGCAATTGGTGGGTCCAACTGGCGCCTGACGCCGGGTCGGTGTAGCCGACCAAGCCGGTGTCGGTGACCCACCAGATTCGGCCGCTCCAATCGGGCATGGCCGATTGCACGCTGGCGTCCGGATTGCCGATCACCCCGGCCAAGTCGAAGATTTGGGCCAGCTTCAGCCCGGCCGGCGAGTGGGCAATGTCGACGATCCAGAGCTGCTGGTTCGCTGTGGGCGTCACCGCCTGTTCGAGGTTATTCAGATAGATATAGCCGCCGCCGCCGAAGCCGGTGCTGCCGCCGCCGCCTGACGGCAGGTCCAACCGGGCCAGCTCCGCCAGCGTGTCCTGATCGAGCAGCATCATCATGCGGTGCACGCCGGCCGGCGTGATGGCGGTGCACACCGTGACGATGCGCCCCAGTGCGTCGAACACCAGCGTGGCGCAGAGGCCGGGCAGCCGGCCGAAGCCGAGGCCGAGCGCACCGCCGTTCGGACCAGACACCGTGTAGGTGTCGGACATATAGGCATCGCAATGCATGTTGTTGCGGCCGTTCGGCGCCAGCGCCGGGCATTGCGGCACCGGCTCGGCTTCGATCGGCTGCGGCGTGAACGCCGGGACCTTGATGACATTGATGCTGGTCATGGTGGTTCTCTCCTGAAGGAGATGGGGTCAGTCAGCCGGCCGGCTGGGCGTCGGCGATGATCACCACCGCCGCCTTCTCGCTGAATAGGTAGATCGGCAGGACGATAAAGGTGCCGGGGGTGTGCGGGGCCCTGCAGCGCTTCGTATCTAACCTCGGACAACCTTAGCGTACAAGCTCATAGGTTGTTTTTTTGTTAACATTCTATCTTTGTTGGGCGAATGCAACAGGTGGTTCGAGGAAACGGCGCGGATGGAATCTCCGATGCAAAACCTCTTCCGCACGACGACTCGCGAAGTCGAGCCAAGGCCATGGTGGCCGCGCTTCTGAATCAGGACACTGGTCTAGCGGCAGAGGCGGTCTGCTTCGTATGAAGCATCAGAGCCGCCGACCAGCGAATTTTGTCCGCCGGGTCCGTTCCGTTGCGGCTTGCATGTCCGTTATCTCCAAAAGCTGCCGTAACTGCGGACATGCCGAGACGGCAGCGAGGGGCCGTGAGCGGAGTTTTACACTGCAGGAGAGCTTTTTGCCGGATCAAGGAGACCTCGCTCGGATCAAACAAGAACGTTGCAAGTAAGCCCCGCATCGAATTGCCGGCGGCGGCTTCATCGCGCAGCGGCGCAACGCCGTGATGGCCGGTGGAACCGGGACCGACAAGACGCATCTTGCCATTGCCATCGCTCGCAGCCGCATCCGCAGCGGCGCGCGCGGCCGCTTCTGCAAGCATTGAAATGAAACTCCAAGTTTGCGCTTAGTCTTGATTCTTTACAAGAAGGCGCCGACGGATTGGGAATAAAGCAAGTCCATAGCGTCCAGCGGCGTAGCCCCACAA
>JASHSE010000266.1 GCA_030036975.1 Xanthobacteraceae bacterium
CGCGTACCGTCGTCATCGATCTCGGTCTCGATCTCGATTCAAGCACCATTGAGGTGTGCATGCTCATTCCATGCTATAAGCTGCCATGGCCTTGGATGGAATTTGTTATCGTATTCGCACCAGGTAAGGCCCGTATTTTTCACGACCGAAAACTGCCGGACCCTCTCAAACTCTGTGGGATCGAGTGCCTTCCCGAACATCATTACAGCAATCATCATCTTTAGTATTATGCCGTGCGTTACAATAACAATCGTGTCCTCGCTGTGGGATGTCACGTATGCGAGGGCTCTGTGGGCGCGTCGCTTGAGGTCATGAAAGTTCTCCTCGTCCGAGTGGTGTTTGCCCTTCATCGCCCAATATGCCTTTGTTAGGTTTATGACTTCGACCACATTAGGGTCTGTCCTGGCTTTGCCGCGCACAACACTCGGCCGAAGCATTTCTTGAAAAAGAGGCTCTAAGACCGGCACGTGACCTGTTTTCCCAGCGATGATGCGAGCGGTTTCTTGCGCACGCTCCATCGTACTTGATACAAGTGAATCGAAAGAAACATTTGAAATCCTTTTAGCCAAAAGGCATGCTTGCGCCCGCCCTGTGATTGAAAGTGGCGCATCGAATGTTTGATATGAATGGATTTCATTGCCCGAGGTTGTGGCATGCCGAACGAAGCAGACGCGCTTTATGCTCATTAGCTGCCTCTAAGATACACGCTATTCGCCCTCGTAGGCTCATCCGAACGGCCGGACGCCATTGAACTTCTAAGAGGTCGCCGTGGGCCTAATTGGCTGCACGTCCGAGTGTCCGTTTCGTCAATTGCAAGAGCTGTGCGTGCGGTCTGGGACGCGCCGCAACGATGCCTGAGCTACCAAGCCGAACACGTTCGCCATGAACGTCCGTTACCTTATAGCCCGCCTCCGAAAGAATAATGGATACAGGCGCGATGTCGGTAAATTGCGGGCTCGCGGCTACGTACCAGTCGCAAGCGCCGCGTGCGACGAGGCAGGCACCGAAAGCGAGGGAGCCGAAAGCTGAAAGGTGAACGAAATTGCCCCGCACAAGCTTGCAGAGATCTTCATAAAAGGAGGTCGCAGGATCACTCATCGTTGAGGATACGTATCCTCGGGTGCCTTTGATTGAATCCGGCGAGAATGTTCGGATGGCTTTTCCATTGCGATAAGCCCCTTTTCCTTGTCGGGCAAAAAACAGCTCTTTGGTGGGCGGCAGGTAAATGGCACCCATTACGACTTCGTCGTAGTCCGTAAATGCAATCATCGTTCCGAAGATCGGAATACCTGCGGCGAAATTTAGCGTGCCATCGATTGGGTCGATGACCCACGCGTAGCGTGCGTTCGGGCCAGATTGGCCCAATTCCTCGCCGACGCGCCTGTGATTGGGATATTTCCTTTTTATTGCGCTGACGATCAGTCGCTCCACAGACTGGTCTGCTTTCGTGACAACGTTAGTCGGATAGCGTGGCCCAGTCTTTCTCGCATGGTCTTTTGCCATTCGACCCATCGCGAGATTGCCTGCCCGAACAACAATTTGTTTGAGAAATACCTCTATGTCATCCCATGACGGCGGCTTGGAGTCACCCGGTCTTTTCTCCGAGGTTCGTACGATCAACTGAGTTCTCCCTCGCGTGCACGAAGAGACTATTTATTTTGCGCAGCGCCTACGCCACATGTGACTATCGGGTCGACCAGCGTGCGGCGAGCGATGCGGAGTTCTTGATGGCTGAAACCGCCGGTTCTTATGCCTTGGGTCACAGATTAAGGCAAACCGAATGGATATCACGGAAGCGGACATCGTGGTATCCGTTAGCGCACCCGCCCTACACCTCTCCTGTCCTCGATCGATGTTTGCTTACATAACTTAGACCAACATCACCAAAAAAAGGTGGTCATGGAATCGAACCAAACAGCCGATCTTGCCGAGTACATTGGCAAGTATATGGGGCAAAACCGCACAGCCAAAAGGCCGCGACCCTTCAATTCATTAAGGCTACCGGTGTGAGTGCATTCCGCGCACTGGTGCGATACAGAATGATCTCCACCGAAGGGTGCAAAAGAGTGGTAGTTCGAGTCCCATTCAAGCACCCGAAATGGCGGGGTATTTGCCTGGGGTATGCAGCAAAACCACACTGGAGTTTCTTTAATCAATAGAATCGGTTAGCTGCATTGGCGTGGATACCTCCACGGCACCAAGCTTCGGAAGTGCCTCGGCCCGAAAGGGCTGTGCCGGTCCAAGTCCGGCCGCCCGCACCATTAACCGATCGAAACAGGTTGATAGGTTATGAATTCATCTATCATGCAAGCGATTCTGTACTAAAGCCCGCAATCGGGAGATGTAGATACCCATGCGAAGTCGTCGTTCGGAGGGCGACGGCGGCAGTCGCAACTGTTTTTCAAGCCCGTTGGGTCTTAGTGTTTATTAACACCGAATGAGGCACCGGGCATGGTCGTCAGCACAGTCGGATAGGCAAGCGTCTCTTCTCATGGAATACTGACATCCTCTCAAGCAATGTTGTTCGTATTCTTCGTCACAGGCCTCTATGCATCGCGTACTGTTGTTCTGTGCCGTGCGGGGGCCGATTGTAGATTTTTTGGTCTTGGCATTCGTGCCGCATACAATCCCGACCAATGCACACGTGGGTGAGTTGGTGATTTCGGATGCTGTTGATCTGGCCATTCCATCGTTCGCCAAGATTAATGGCATCGCTAGCAGCAGACCTACTAATCTTGCACGATGTAAATAAAACATGGGGTCGTCCCGTCAGCCAAGCGCCGTTTTCGGCCCCTCCGACCACGTCGGTTTTGCCGCCGGTAGCGAGCATCAGAGCCGACCTGACGCAAGGTTGCCCAATACGTCATCCACCGCCGGCATCCGAAAATCTACACAAATAAGATAAATGGATCAACAGTAAGAGAAATGGATCAAGCCGCTTCCGACCGAGCGGGCAGAACTGCTACCTTTCTTTGCTGATCCTCCATCATACGCAAATGTCGGATAAAAGAAGTAGCGATGGCCGATGCGCTTTTCCTACCGGCGGCCGAGATCGCAGCATTGCTTGAGGCGCGCGCGCCGCATGGTCGCCGCCTCGCGTGCAAGCACACCCGCCGTGCAGGTACCAGCGCGCGAGGCAGGGCCAGAGTCCGGACGACTCGCGGGTGGGTGGCGCTTACTGAACCTTGTTCATCGTAATGCACAGGTTTGTTGACTGATCATACCCGTTATACTCGCCAAATTTTAACCCGAACATGTCCTCGGTCCCTGTCTCATTGAGCTCGTGCCCTGTCCCCCGTTGCAGGTAAAGCTTGTTGTCGATGACCATGGCCTTGGGATTGACAGCGTCCGGCGGGTCCAGGCGGGTGATCGTGAGGTGCTCCATCTGGTAGGCCGGCCGAGGTCCATTCTCAATGCCCGGCTGACAAGAAATGGCCCCGCAGGTATGAACTTCCAAGACATTCTTGTCCCGAAAATAGAAGAGATATTGGCGGGAAACCTGTTGCAATTGGCAGCCGCCGGGTAGGTGCGACCCAGGGCTCTCCCCAGGAAGGCAAGTCTTTTGGTCATACTTATGCGGGTCATAGATAGTGATGCGCAGCCGGCCCCGGTGATCGCCGGTCGGCGCGAACGTCATTGCCTGCCGATAATCCTGGCCGTTCTGGGTGAAATCCCCTACCCACGTGCCTTGCAGCAAGCAGGTATCTGCCAAACCGTTGCGCTCAATCCAGCCGGTCTGCGCCTGAACGGCGGTTAGCGTTAGGCCCAGCGTACAGATGGCTATGCATGACCAAAGCTTCTTCACTTCGCTTCTCCCTTTCTCTGTTTCCAGTGACTCAGAGGCCATTGGACTACTGACGGCGAAAGATTTGCTGACTCTGATCGAAGACATTGTGATGGTTAAAAATGATCTCGCTTGGAGCATCTTGATTGTTCACCATCATCTCCACCGAGAACGCTTTATCCAAGTCGTATTGGTCCTTGCCCCGCATAGAGAATTGCCCGTTCTCTATCTTGTATCCGCCATTGAGCGACATCGTGATAGATTCGCCAGACCCGCTATGAAATTCGTAGCTTCCCTCGTAGTGCGCGCCGACCGGGCGTAAGCAACCAAGCGTCATGGTCTCACCGGTTTGGGAATCAAACCACGTTCCAGCGTAACGACAATCTGATACCGAGCCCCCTTGCTGCTGGTTCCAAAAGTACAAGCCGCCCATTACGGCCGCGGCTGCGAGCAAAAGCTTTGTTCCACTTGACATGCCTGCACGCATGTTGGTCTTGGTATGTGTTGGCACGTTCATGCCTGCGGGCTTTTCGGTTTTGGCATCCATTGGCGCGTTTCCTTTCCTTCGTTTTCTTGGTATGTGTCAGGCAAAGACCTGCCCTGGCCGTAAGAGCTGCCCGCTCTCCGACTCAAGCAAAGTTCACTGTCGCGTGGTACTTCCAAGTCGCCGCTAGAGGTAAGGTCGTCCAGCGGTCACAAAAAGGCTAAGGTCGGCTTTCAGCGCGACGACTTAGTTATGAGCCACGACATCCGCAAGGTCTGGCGGTCACTGCTGGACGGAATGACGAACAATTAATGCAGCGAATTCAGCGCGACAGATCGATGCCTTCGTCGCTAAGTCGCTGGCCAACAACAAGCCTATTGGGTCAGGCCGCCACGAGAGCGAGGCGCAAGCATGCACCGCAGCAAAGCTGAGCGGGACAATTAGGCCGGGTATGTCACCGCTGCCATGGCCACGTCTCTGGTATGACGATCCTAGCGGAGATCACGTTCGATATCGTGTTGGATGCCGACGAGCTTCTCTCCGGGAGCCATCGCTTCTCGCTGCTCTTCCGGATCACGCACGGCGGTGCGCCGTGCGTGAGCTCCGCGATCATTTGCCGGGTCATCGCTTCGTGCTGCGGACCGACGTGAAGTCCTGCTATGCGTCGATCAACTACGTCCCGCTGGTCGACCAGCTTGCCGCCCGCATCAGCGACCGGCGAGTGCTCAACCTGGGCCTGTTCTACATCCGCTTCATGGACGACATCCTCGTGCTCGCGCCGACGCGGTGGCACTGTGCGGCGCGGTCAAGGTGGTCAATCGGCTGCTCGGGTGCGCCCGATCTGGAGAAGCACCCGGACAAGGCCTTCATCGGCCGGGTCGAGCGCGGCTTCGACGTCCTAAGCTATCGATTCACGCGTGCCGGCCTTAGGGCCGCGAGAAAAACGATTGCGAGCGCCATCGCGAATCCGGACTCGGCTTTATGAGCAAGAGTACCGAGCGGGGTCACCTGCAGCGCCACTTGAGATGTGGGTCAGACGGTGGATGCGGTCGACGACGAGTGGACTTCACCGCACAGAGTTCATCCAGCCAGAGCCAAAGCAAATGACGTATTGCAACCAGCGGAATAGGCTTAAGAGGCGGTTGCGGCGGCGCAAAAGCCGGGCACAACGAAACGCCAACTTCCGTGTAAGTTCATGGTGTTAGAGACAGCGTTGTTGTCGTTCGATCTTGCTACTTACCTGGTTGGGCACATGTCAATTTTACACACGGAAACGAAACTGTCGGTAGTTCTGTTAATTCGCGCCCTGATAGGCAGGCGTGGTCGTCTTCATCGGTTCGCTCAAGACGGTGGCGGAAAAATCCATGCCGCGGCCGCTTCCGGCATGTTCAACGTGTTCATGGGCGAGTTCAACTTTTCCGACCTGCCAGAGCCTGATCTGATGCGCTCGATCCGCCTGTTCGGCGAGACGCTGATTCCGGCGCTGCGCGAGTTTGAGCCGTTCTGAGCGGCAGTCGTGGATCAAACCACCTTGCCTACCAGTCGATCGCGCAGACCCGCTCGATCGCCTGGTTGGCGATGGCAAAATACCAGCCGCCGAAGAACATCGAATCGACGGCATAGAGAATGGCAAGGCAAATGACTGCTGCAGTCAGGTGCCTCATGATCGCCTCCTGGACGCGCAGACCGACTCATTCTCCGCCCGCCAAGATGATGAAGCGTTTCCGCAGTGCGACGCATTCGGTTCGAATTTTCGTCATCCTCGTCCAGCAACCGTGAGACTTGTACGTCGGATTCACCGGCCACCTACGGTTTCGCTTGCGGTGGGAGCGACGTTGGTTATTGCCCCTGCGCCAGTTCCGGGCGCGCGCGCAGCCGCGCGGTGTTGAGCGCATGGATGATGAAGGTCACCACCGCGCCGAGCGCGAACGGGATCGCCGCAAACAGATACATGTGCTGGATCGGCAAGGTGACGAGCAGCGTGCCGGCCAGCGGGCCGATGATGGCGCCGAAGCGGCCGAGTCCGAGCTGCCAGCCGGAGCCGTTGGCGCGCAGCGACGTCGGATAGATCAAGGCGCCGACCACGTTGATGCCGGATTGGATGCCGAGCACGACGGCGCCGGCGAGAAACGCCACGACGACGAGCGCGGTGGTCGACCACAATCCGGCATAGCCGATCGCGGCGACGACGGGAATCGCGATCAAAAACAGGATCGCGATGGCGAGGAAGCGCTGCCGCTGCAACCACCAGCACAGCACCAGGGCGCCCACCGTGCCGCCGACCTGCAGCCCGGCGCCGGTCAGCGCGCCGACCCTTTGTGACGCGTGGGCGGCCGCAACCAGCATGGTTGGCGTCCAGCTGATGAGGAAAAAATAGCCCATCAGGTTGAGGACGAACATCAGCCACGTCAGCGGCGTGATCACTTCCAGTCCGTTCTGGAACAGATAGCGCGGATTGGAGCTTGGAAATTGCTTTTCGTCTTCGATCACGAAGCGGGCATTCGCCGGCACCTTGAAATCGGGACGGATGGCCGCGATCAGCCGTTCCATCTTGCCGCGCTGGCTTTCATGCAACGCCATGTATTTGATCGACTCCGGCATGCCGAAAAAGGCGATGATGGCGAACACGATCGGGACCACGCCGCCGATTTCGAACAGCACCGGCCAGCCGTAGTGCGGAATGAACGCGGCGGCGGCGAAACCGGCGAGCGCGCCGCCGATTGGCACCATGCCGGTGGCGATGATGGCGAGCGTGGCGCGCAGCTGGCGCGGCGCGGATTCGGCGTTGATCGCCACCACGTTCGGGATCACGCCGCCGATGCCGAGCCCCGCGATGGTGCGCAGCACGAACAATTCGGTGAGATTGGTCGAAGAGGCGGCCCAATAGGTGAATACGCCGAACAGAATGTTGCACAGGATCAGCGAGGTCTTGCGGCCGTAGCGGTCGCCGACCCAGCCGAAAATCTGCGAGCCGAACAGCACGCCGAAATTGCTCGCGGTCAGCACCAGGCCGAGCGATTTCGGCGGGATGTGCCAATCATGAATGAGGTGCGGCGCGGCGAACGCGATGGCGCCGATGTCGTAGCCGTCGATATAGGCGATCAGCGTCGACCACAGGATGAGCTTGATCTGGAAGGCGCCGACCCCGTGCTCGTCCAGCAGACGCGAGACTTGAACGTCGGTTTCGCCGGCCATGTTTTCTCCCCGGAAAGTGTTCGTTTTATGCGATGGCACTGCGCCTGAGGCCGGAAGGCTAGGGCAGCCGCGGCGCAAAGAAAAGCGGCATAGCGGCGCGGGACCCTTCATCCTCACCCGCGAAGCGGGGAGCGGGACCGTCCGTAGCGAGCAACGCGAGTGCAGGATGGTGGAGGGGGCGCGGGACTCGACGCAATTCTTTCATCGCAGGGTGAAGCGTCGAGTCCAGCGCCCCTTCCACCATCTTGCTGCGCAAGATGGTCCCCCTTGTGCGCCCGGCATGGGCATCGACTTGGAGGCGGAAGTCCTCTCGTAAGCTGGTCACAGCGAACGAAGCGAAGCGCGGAGCGTTGGACCGCGAGGCCGGCGTGAAAAAAGCGTGGAGCGAAGCTGCGGGCCGACGAACAGGGCTACGACTGAGGTCAGCAAAAGCTCTTGCGTGAAGAACCGGATGCAGCAAATCTGCACGTCCGGCTCCGTGGCGGGCGAGGATGGCAACATCCTCGCCGACCCGGCGATCGCAAATTCGCATAGTTCCCGCAGATCGCTGCGCTCATGCGGGCCACGAAAAAAGCTGGAGCGGGCGATGGGAATCGAACCCACGACACTCAGCTTGGGAAGCTGATGTTCTGCCACTGAACTACGCCCGCGCCGGTTTGAGCATAGCCAAGTTGGCGGGCGAGCGGCAAGGGCGCGGATCCCGCGCCTTTCTGCGCCGAATTTTGCCGGCCGCTATTGCCGGCTGACCGGCCGTTTCGGCGGCCGAGTTCCACTCGACCAAATATTGACCACAGTTGCGTGGGATTGGCCTGCACTCGAGGGAGTTGCGGGTATGGGTGCTGTCAGATTTTTTTGTCCGAACACCGGCGGCGAGATCGATCCCGGAATCGAGGAGATTGAGTCCGTCTCCGCCGCGACGCAATTCACCGCGCTGCACGTGCGCTGCGCCCATTGTGGCGAGCATCACGAAATCAAGATCGAAGAAGCGGCGCTGAACGAAGCCGCGTAGTCCGCGCTACTCGCGCCCGAACTGATGACGCAGTTCGACTTTGGCCTTCTCCAGCGTACGGCGCCGGCTGGCCGGCAAATTCTTGCCGGCGCGGTTGATATAAAACACCAGCATCGACAAGGCTGACCGGTACGGCTCGCCCTTGCGGCGGCGGCTTCGTTCCGCGGACCGTTTCAATGACGCGGCGATGCGCTTGGGGTTCTTCAGCTTGAAAACGCCGCCTTGGAGATCGAGCGCGTCGCTTTCCCTGGTGACCCGACCGGACCAATAGCGCGTGCCCTTACGGCGGCGCGCAGGTCCGCGGGTCGTTGGCCGGCGCGAAGACGTTTTCTTGCGGCGAGCAGCGGCTTTTGCCATGAGCGATCCTCCGTCGTATTCGTTAGAAAAAAACGGCGCCACCGGATTTGGTTCCGCACCGAGAACCGACAGCCGACTTAGTGCACCGCTCGTCCCCGCGAAGGCGCATAGGCGCTAAGCTAACTGCGTTTCCCGGGCGCAGCGCAGCACGGAGCGAAGCGGGGTGGTGCGCTGCAGACCAGGGATCGTAACAAACGCCGCGTTTGGAACGATCCCGGATCAGCGGTGCACCGCATCCGGGAAACAACGCCTATGTTAGCGTCCATGCGCGAAGGCGGCGACCAGCCTTTCTCAACCTCGTGGATTCCCGCTTGCGCGGGAATGAGCGGAATGAGTCAGCGCTATTCTGCCGCGATCCCGCGGGCCGAACGCGCCTGGATTTCAGCGAGGCAATTATGCAGCGCCTCGCCTTCGGGGTCGAGCAGCGCCGCGGTGCGGGCGTTGGCGATCGCGTCCGCCGCCTCGTGCGGCGGCACGGCGCCGGCGAGCGCCGGCAGCATCAGTTCGCTCTCGATCAGATGGTAATTACCGGTGCCGCGCTTATGCGTGTCGCCGTAGCCCTTGATGAGGCGGGCGCATTCGGCGATCTCGAGCGCAAGCTCGACCGACAGCGGCGCCGCTTGGGCGATCAGATGCAGCCAGGCTTCGCTCGCTCGCTGCTCTTCCTGATAACGGTAAGTCTTGCGCCGCATGGGCCGCAGCTTGGCGAGCAGATAAAATCGCAAATAGCCGAACACCGCCGTGGTCTTGACCGTCATGCCCCAGTGGGCTTTGGCGAGTTTTGGGTGACGCGCCGCCAGCGCGAGAATGCGGTTCGCGACGGAGGGCGGCAGGATCGAGCACAGTTCTTCGATGCCGGGTTTCAAGAACTCTGTGACCGCGAACGGCTGGTCCGGCTCGATTTTCATCTCGTCGATGACGCGCGCCATGCGCGCCGGATCGATCTTGGCCTGCGCCACGCGGATGACGTCCTCGTAGGACATGCGCACGGCGAGGTGGCGCGCCGTTGCGGCAAAGAGTTTGCCGCCGGCCAGCGCCTTGGCATCGGCGTCGCGGACCGGCCGCAGGCGATCGATATAGAGCCGCGCGTAGGCAGCGTCCTGATACAGGGCCAGCCGCCGCACGCCTTCGCTCACGATGGCCCGCGCGTCCTCGGGCATGGCCGCGATGTGATGGTCGAGTTCGGCGAGCGCCGTAACGGGTTGATACGCGCGCTTGCCGGGGCGAGACTGCACCGGTGCGCCGACGCGCGCGGCGGCCAAACCGGCGCGGAAGCCGCGCAAATTGGCGTCGACGGCCTTGCCGTCGGCGCGGATCGCCGCTTCGAAGGCGACGGCGGGGATCGGCAGCGCGCCGGCGCCGGCGATCGCGCCCAGCATCACCGCATTGATCATGGCCCCGCTTTGCCGCGCGATCGCTTCGAGATCGAGCAGCAGCGTTTGCCGCGAGTGCGTCTGCACCGCTTCGACGAGGCGCTGCTGGTCGTAGCGCCCGTCGGCCATCGCCATCTTCTCCACCACCAGATACGAACGGCTGGTCGAGGCGATGGTCGTGGTGCGGTCCGGCGTGACGAAGCCGCCGGCGACGGCGCGGCCGGCTTCCATGAGCTCGCTGGCGACGACGAGGTCGACGTCGCCGACGCCCGGCGCCAGCGCCAGGATCGGCGGGCGCGCAGTCTCTTTGGGCGGCATCGGCTCGGGCACAAGTTCGATATGGTAGGTGGTTGCGCCGGTGCGCTGCGCGACGCCTGGTATCGAAGTCGACTGCACCGAGAAATTTTGACCGGCCGCCGCGGCGACGATCCAGTCGGTGAGCACGCCGCCGCCCTCGCCGCCGAGCGCGGCAATCAGGATCGTGAGGGGACGTGCGCTGTCTTTGGTCTCGCTGATGCGCGCTCCCTTTCCCCGCCGGGGAGAGGGTTGGGGTGAGGGGGGTCGGGCCTCACGGTTATTTTGCTCATCAAAAGATCGAGCGGTTTCGCCACGCCCGCCGAGCCATCCAATTACGGTTCTGCGCATATGATGCAGCGCGCGGTCCCAAAGGCTCGGGTTGCTGATGATGTCGGCGCGGTAGAACGACGGGCAGAGCACGGCGGCGTGCGCGACCTCGCCGCACAGGCCGCAGCCGACGCAGCTCTCCACCACCGCGGCCACCGGATCGTCGCGCAACGGATCGGGATTGGGTTTTACCGTCAGCGACGGGCAGCCGGACAGCCGGATGCAGGAATGGTCGCCGGTGCAGATCTCGTCATCGACGCCGTAACGCGTGCGCATCACGCGCTCGCCGCGCTTGAGCTTTTCGGCGTTCTCGACGCGCAGTCGGCGCTGTCGCGCCAGCATGCACTCGCCGTCCGCGATGATGACTTTCAGGCCACGCTCGGCGGTTCGCATCGCCTCTTTCAGCGTCGCTACCATCTTGGCGACGCTGTACGTGCGCACCGTTCGCAGCCATTTGACGCCGAGCGCGCGCACCGCCGTGTCGATGCTGATGCCGGCCGGTGTGCCGCTGCGATGCGCGGCGCTCGACGGCAGATATTGCTGGCCGGTCGCCGAGGCGTAGCCATTCTGCATCACGATCAGCACGCCGTCGGCGTTGTTGAAGGTCGAGGAGGCGACGCCGGTGATGAGGCCGTTGTGCCAAAAGCCGCCGTCGCCCATCACCGCGATCGGCCGCTTCGCCATGTTCGGCCCGACCGCGGCGGCGCTGGCGAGCGACATGCCGTAGCCGAGGATCGAATTGCCGAGCGAGAACGGCGCAAAGGTCGCGAACGAGTGGCAGCCGATGTCGGCGCTGATGTGGATTGGCCCGAGCTCGCGCTGCGCCAGCTTTATGGCGGCGAACACCGGACGCTCGGGACAGCCGGTACAAAAATTCGGCGGCCGTGGCGGGATATCGCCAAGCGCGCCGACGGCCGCAGGCTTGTGGCCAAGGATGGCGTCAACCCGCGTCGCAATGGCATCGGCGTCGATCCCGGCTGGCCGGGTCTCGGCAAAAAACGCCGCCAGCCCGCGCAACAGCACTTCCGAGACGTATTCGCCGCTGCGCGGCAGGCAGCCTTTGCCAAGGACGCGGGTCTGGACATCGGCGCCACGCAGGATCGCATTAATTTGCTGCTCGACGTAATCCGGCGAGCCTTCCTCGATCACCAGCACGGCGCGCTTTGTGGCGCAGAACGCTTTGACCTCGTCGGGCACCAGCGGATAGGCGACATTGAGCACGTAGATCGGGATGCGTGAGGCGCCGTAGAGGTCGGCAAGGTCGAGCCGCGCCAGCGCGCGCAGCAACGTGTTGGTCAGTCCTCCGAGGACGATGATGCCGACATCGTCGCACGGGCCAGGAATCGTTTCGTTGAGTCTGCGCTCGCGAATGAATTTTCGCGCCGTCGGCAGCCGCTCCTCAGTCTTGAGCCGCTCCTGGCTGAAGGTGACGGGCGGATGCGCCAGCCGGCCGTAATTAAAGCGCGGCGGGCCTTCGAGCCGATGCCGGCCGCTGTAAGCGCCCGGCCGGTTATCCTTGGCGACGAACTCGCCGGTGAGGTGGCAGGCGCGCACGCGCAGATCGAGCATCACCGGCGCGTGGCTCGCCTCGGACAGATCGAAACCCTGCTCGACCATGCGGACGATGGTCGGCAGATCGGGCCGCGGGTCGATGAGCCAGATCGATGATTTCATCGCGTAGGCATACGAGCGCTCCTGGATGACGCTTGCGCCCTCGCCGTAATCCTCGCCGAGCACGATCAACGCGCCGCCGATGACGCCCGGCGAAGCGAGATTCGACAGCGCGTCGGCCGCCACGTTGGTGCCGACGATCGACTTCCAGGTCACCGCGCCGCGCAGCGGATAATTGATCGAGGCGCCGAGCATGGCGGCGGCCGCGGCCTCGTTGGTGCAGGTCTCGACGTGGACGCCGAGCTCGGCCAATAAATCCTCGGCATCGACCATGACGTCGAGCAGGTGCGAGACCGGCGCGCCCTGATAGCCGCCGACGTAGCTGACGCCGGATTGCAGCAGGGCCTTCGTGACCGCCAAAATGCCTTCGCCGCGGAACACCGCGCCGGCGCCGAGCCGCAGCGCGTCGACTTCCTTCTTGAACGAGCGTTCCATCGACCATTTTCCGTGGAGGGCGAAGCGGCCTCCGGCATGACGGCAAAGCGGCCTCCGGTATAGCGGCTTTTCATGAGTCCGTCATTCTGCATAAGCGCTTACGCTTAAACGGCCACGTTTCCCGGGCGCAGCGCAGCACGAAGTGGTGCGCTGCAGACCCGGGATCGTTACGAACTCCGGAGTTTGATACGATCCCGGATCAGCGGTGCACCGCCATAGCGCGTCGCAGACGCGCGTAAACGCGCTTATGGCGCTGCACCGCATCCGGGAAACCATCTGTGTTAGCGCCGGTGCGTCATCGCCTCGGCTTGGTCTTAAACAGCACACCGGCTAGGTTCCGGTTGCCGGCGCCCAAAGACCGTGCCGGAGGCCCTGATGACCGGCATGGGAGCGGCATGGACGGCGCGGCGCAAATCATCATCGATAAGGTGAACCACACCTATCGGCCGCCGCGCGGCCGGCCGGTGCTGGCGTTGGCCGACGTATCGCTCGAGGTGCGCCCCCGCGAATTCCTGGCGCTGCTCGGCCCGTCGGGCTGCGGAAAATCGACGTTGCTCTATCTCCTCGGCGGCTTCTTGCCGACCGAAGCTGGCCGTATCCTGGTCGAGGGCAAGCCGGTCGCCGCGCCTGGGCCCGATCGCGGCATCGTGTTTCAGCATTTTGCGCTGTTCCCGTGGA
>JASHSE010000267.1 GCA_030036975.1 Xanthobacteraceae bacterium
GATGATCGCGATCTCGTCGCGCTCCTGCGCGGCGAGGTCGGCGCGGCCGGCCTTGTCGTAGATGGCGAGCGATTCCTCGCGCTGCTTGATCATCTTGCCCATGACGTCGACGATCTCGGCGTCGGACAAGGTAATGCGCTCGGCGCCGCTCGTTTCGCGCTTGAGAATCTCGGCGTTGATCAGGCGCAGGGTCGAGACGCGCCGCGCCGCGCCGGCCTTCATGGCTTGCTTCAGCGCCGTGTTGATATCCTCGCGCAGCACGATTTCACGTCCTTAACTATACGGTGCTTGAGCATAGACCACCTCGATGAGCTGTCCACCAGTTCCTCCGGCGATCATGACCGGTGATCCGGTCCAGCGCTACCGTTCTGACAGAACTGCACGAGTAATCAGATTGGCACTGGCTGCGAGAATGGATTTGTGCAGGCCGGCATTGCTGATTTCCGAGACTCGTTTTACGGGAAGAAAACGGTTCATTTCATCCAAGAAGGCCTTCTCAGTAGAGGTCTTCGTCAGCTCCTCTTGCCGTTGCTTTGCTTTGGCATCCACGTCCGACGTGCCGTAATCCGCAAACTTATCAGCGACCACGTCTCTCTCGATTTGAGCATTCAGCTTGCCGGTAAGATACCAAACATCCCAAACATCGCGGTACTTGAGGGCCTGCCTGGCTGTTAGTGCAACCGCCTTGTCGGCCAGAATTTCGTTGGCACTTTCAACTCTAAGGATAACGTCCTCCATTTGGACAAGCCCTGGAACGGCCTTTGCCATATTAGGCCCACTATCATAGGAGGGCACATTGGCGAACTCGATTTTGATACGCGATTTCGGCAAGTGTTTTAATGACGCGGTTGGCACGCTGATTTGCCATGCGGCGACCTTTGCTGAATCGCTTTTGATGGCCATGGGGAATGGCGGCTGTTTGAGCAAGATTTCATTCGGGTTGATATCGAACTCACGATGCAACGTCTTTTTGGTCGTTTCGAGCGCGCTCTCGACAAGCTTTTCGAACTCGATCTTGTCGATATAAGACCCCGCTTTGCCACAAACAAAGTCAAGGTCTTCGCTGTATCGCTCTCCACCATAGCAAAGACGTAGTGCTGCACCGCCTTGAAACACGACATGGCGAAGCACCCCGGCTTCGGACAGCGCGGACAGCAGATGGAGATGAATCGCTTCCTTGATGAGGTTTTGCTCCATCTCGCCGGGGATGCCTCGCTTGATCATGAAGTCCGCGATGGCGCTTTTGATGCTATTGGCGCGGCCGTTCATAATCTCTCTCTTCGGCAATCGCTTCGGCTAAGGTCTCAGAATCGATCAGACCTACATTCCTTCCAACGCGGCGGAGGTCGCGCGCTGATCTTTCTACCGTTGCTTCAAGTAATCCGTCATCCCGCGCGTGCACGTCTGTCCCAAACTCGATGTCACGATCAGTGTGGGTAAATTCAATCGCCCCCCACGGCGTATCAAACCGACCAGAAGGCCCGGTCGTCATGCAGCTCAGGACCGTGGGAACCTGAGAAATCACGCCAGCTTCCGATAACTTGGACTCGAGGCTGACATAGCTAATTTCACGAGGGCGTAGGAAGCGGACCAGTCCTGCCCGCACGTCGCCAGGCATCGAACGAGCACGCGGATTCACATATACGCCACGCGCGGCTCTCGTGAGCACGCCTTGATCCGCCAAGCGCTTCATCATGAGTTTGCGGTAGTTTGGAGCAAGATCGTCAAGAAGCGAGGCAAAGGTCGCAGGGGTGAAGGCCCACACGCCCCTTCGATCCGCTTCATCAAGCTTCTTGAGGAGATGGCGTCGCGTCATAAATCCTATTCTAGTTATCAATATCGATAACTTCAATGGGATTTGGAATTGGCCATCGAGGTTATCCAAATTGATAACCTGGACAGCCCGGCTTAGCCGCGACCTGGAAGCCTTATCGCTCTAACGCTAAGTAAGGGCCATGACCCAGACCCAAGGTTCCGCCGCCGTCGGCCCTGGCGCGTGGGACGACGGCAAGCCGACCGCGCTCCTGGTGCTGGCGGACGGCACCGTACTCGAAGGCTTTGGCCTTGGCGCCACCGGGCATGCGGTCGGCGAAGTCTGCTTCAACACCGCGATGACCGGCTACGAGGAGATCCTCACCGATCCGTCCTACGCCGGGCAGATCATCACCTTCACATTCCCGCATATCGGCAATGTCGGCACCAACGAGGAGGACATCGAGACCGTCAACCTCGCGGCGACGCCGGGCGCGCGCGGCGTGGTGCTGCATTCCGCCATCACCCAGCCGTCGAACTACCGCGCCACGCGTCATCTCGACGAATGGCTCAAACGCCGCGGCGTCATCGGGCTCGCCGGCATCGACACCCGCGCGCTCACCGCGCTCATTCGGCGGAACGGCATGCCCAACGCGGTGATCGCCCACGAACCGTCCGGCCGCTTCGACCTCGACGCGCTCAAGCGCGCGGCCCGCGACTGGCCGGGCCTCATTGGCATGGATCTGGTGCCGACCGTGACGACCGCGCAGCGTTTCACCTGGGACGAGACGCCGTGGCGCTTCGGCGAGGGTTTTGGGCGCCGCAACGGCGCCGAATTCCACGTCGTCGCCGTCGACTACGGCATCAAGCGTAACATTTTGCGCCAGCTCGCCGGCCATTCCTGCAAGGTCACGGTGGTGCCGGCGCGCTCCTCGGCCGACGACATTCTGGCGCTCGAACCCGACGGTGTGTTTCTGTCCAACGGCCCGGGCGATCCGGCCGCCACCGGCCAATATGCCGTGCCGGTGATCCGCACCCTGATCGACAAGCTGCCGGTGTTCGGCATCTGCCTCGGCCATCAGATGCTCGGCATCGCGGTCGGCGGCCGGACCATTAAAATGCACCAGGGCCATCACGGCGCCAACCATCCGGTCAAAGACCTCGTTACCGGCAAGGTCGAGATCACCTCGATGAACCACGGCTTTGCGGTCGATCGCGCAACCCTGCCGGCAAACGCGGTCGAGACCCACGTGTCGCTGTTCGACGGCTCCAATTGCGGCCTTCGGTTCACCGACCGGCCGGTATTCTCGGTGCAATACCATCCGGAAGCCTCGCCCGGCCCGCGCGACAGCCATTATCTGTTCGGCCGGTTCGTCGATGCGATGCGGGAATTTAGAGATAAATAACGAGACTTACGCGGGCTTAGAAAATTTCAACCCGCTTGCGCTAGGGTTGCGACCGCCCGATATGGCCAGGAAGACGCCATGACCATCGCCGCGAAACGCGCCGCCGCAAAAACCTTCAGCTTCGCCGACGACGGCTCGATCCCCAACAATCCGAAGCTGCCGCTGGTGCTCTATCGCGGCGGCATCGATCTGTCCGGCTCGCCCGATCCCGAACAGGTGATCGAGAAGACGTTCGGAGGCAACGGCTGGGGCGACATGTGGCGCAACGGCATCTACCATTACCCGCACTATCATTCGATGATCCATGAAGCGATGGGCATTGCGCGCGGCCGCGCCAAAGTGCGGTTCGGCGGCGGCAAGGGCCGGGAGATCGAAATCGCCGCGGGCGACGTGGTCATCCTGCCGGCCGGCACCGGCCATCAGCTCATCAACCAAAGCCAGGAGCTCGTCGTCATCGGCGCCTATCCGCCGAGCGGCAAATACGATCTGTGCCGCGGCAGCAAGGCCGAGCACGCCAAGGCGCTCGCTTCGATCGCCAAGGTGCCGGGGCCGGCAAGCGATCCGGTCTATGGCGAGAACGGGCCGCTGAAAAAACTGTGGCTGGCATGAGCGGCGGCTGGCTTGCGTTCTGGGACAAGCCGCACGCGATCTACGTCAACGCGCGCCATAAGGACGTGCACTACCACTTGATCGCCGAGGAGATTGCGGCGCTGGTGCCGTCGCGGCAGGCGCGGGTGCTCGATTACGGCTGCGGCGAGGCGCTGCATGCCGGTCTCGTGGCCGCGGCCTGCGGCGAACTTTTGTTATGCGACAGCGCCCCCAGCGTGCGCGCCGGCCTCGCGGCGCGCTTTGCCGGCGACAGAAAGATCCGCGTGCTGGCGCCGGACGCGGTCGAGCGCCTGCCGCAAAGTTCGCTCGACTTCATCGCGCTGCATTCGGTGGCGCAATATCTCACGACGGCGGAATTGCGGGAGCTGCTCGACACGTTTCGCCGGCTCATTGCGCCCGGCGGCGTCTTGCTGGTGAGCGACATCATCCCGCCGCAGCTTTCCGCCGCGGCTGACGTTGCGGCGCTGTTGCGCTTTGCCGCGGTGAACGACTTTTTGCTCGCCGCGCTGGGCGGCCTCGCCCGCACGCTGTTTTCCGACTACCGCCGGCTGCGCGCCCGCTACGGGCTGATGCATTACGGCGAAGCCGATATGCTGCAGACGCTGGCCGCCGCCGGATTTACCGGCGAGCGCGCGGCCAAAAACATCGGCCACAACCAGGCCCGCCTGGCGTTCGTGGCGCGGCCGCGGTGACGGCGCGGCGTGAGCCGCGACGCTTTGCTCATCGCAATGACGATGGACCG
>JASHSE010000268.1 GCA_030036975.1 Xanthobacteraceae bacterium
GGCCGGATGCGAAATCGGCTGCACGATGGCGATGCGGAAGGTCATGGCTATGCTCCTCGCCTCCGGCCCTCGGCAGATTGAAGCCGCGCCCCGCCGCAAGGTCAAGGCAAAGCCGGAGCGCTGCGGCGGCGCCGTCATTAACGTGACGCCCGGCAACGCGACGCGCTAGGCTTGAGCCATCGGCCAAGAGGAGGAAGACGCATGGCACGGGCGCCGCGTATTGCCATTGTGGGTGGCGGCATCGGCGGCCTGGCCGCGGCGCTAGCGCTGGAGCGGCGCGGCGCCGAGGTGATCGTCGCCGAACAGTCGCCGGCGCTGAGCGAGATCGGCGCCGGGCTGAACCTGACGCCCAACGCGGTGAAGGCGCTGCGCGTGCTCGGCGTCGAGGATACGGTCAACGCCATCGCCTCCGGCTCGGAATTCTTGAACATCCGTTCCTGGAAGAGCGGCCGCTACATCTCGCGCATGCGCCGCGGCGATTTCAAACAAAAATTCGGCGCGCCGAACCTGTCGGTGCACCGCGCCGATCTGCTCGAAGTCTTGGCCGGCGCGTTGCGGACGACGCAAATCCGGCTCGGCCTGCGCGCGGTTGCGGTCGAGCCGGGCGAGCGCCGCGCCGTGGCGCGGTTCGCCGACGGCACGACAATCGAAGCCGACATCGTGGTCGGCGCCGACGGCATTCATTCGGTGGTGCGCACGTCGCTGTTCGGCGCCGACGTGCCGCGTTTCACCGGCTGCATCTGCTGGCGCGGCATGGCCGAAGCTTCAGCCTTGCCGCACGACATCGACGTGCGCGACGGCGCGCTGTGGATGGGACCGCACGGTCACGTCGTGCACTACCCGGTGCGCCGCGGCGAGCTCCTCAACATCGTGGCGCATTGCGACAGCGATGCCTGGACCGAAGAATCGTGGACGCAACGCTGCGACGTGTCCGAAGTGATGGCCACGTATACGGGCTGGAATCCGGCGCTCACCCGGCTCTATCCGTGCAGCACGCGCTGGTACAAATGGGCGCTATACGACCGCGATCCGCTGATGCGCTGGAGCCGCGGCCGGGCGACGCTGCTCGGCGATTGCGCGCACGCCATGCTGCCCTATCTCGGCCAGGGCGCGGCGATGGCGCTTGAAGACGCCTACGTGCTCGCCGCCATGGTGACGCGGCACGCCGACGATCTCTCCGCCGCGCTTACAGCTTATGAGCAGATACGCGCGCCGCGCGCCCGCGCCGCGGTGATGGGCTCGCGCGAGCGCGCCCGCGAAAACCACCTTGCCTCGCCCTGGGCGCGGCTTGTGCGCGACGTCAAATTCGCGCTGCGCCAGCGCTTCGGCGGCAGCGGCAAGAACCACGACAACACCGCGTTCCAGGTCGGCTGGCTCTACGAGTACGACGTGGGGAAGGAGGCGGGGTGAACGTTCTTATCCTTCCCCGCGAAAGCGGGGAAGGGGGACCATCTTGCGAAGCAAGATGGTGGAAGGGGCGCCGGACTCGTCGCTTGCTTCTTCGCCTGAGATAACCCTCACCGCCGTGCGCCTCCTCCACCACGCTTCGCGTGGTCCCCCTCCCCCCGCAAGCAAGCTTACGGGGGAGGAAAAGTGGCGCCTCAGTAATTGTCCATCCGCCAGGCGTTGGGGTGTCGCACCTTGATGGTGGCGGCTTCGGCGACCGAGCGCGCGCCGACGTGCAGGAGCTCGGTCTTGATCTCGTCGAAGAACAGATCCGCCACGTGCGGCGCACCAGCTTCGCCGAGCGCGCCGAGCGCGTAGGCGAAAGAGCGCCCAGTGAAGCAGAATTTAGCGCCGAGCGCGAGCGCGCGAATGACGTCGAGGCCGCCGCGAATCCCTGAGTCGATCATCACCGCCGCGCGCGATCCGACTGCGGAAACGATCGCCGGCAGCACGTCGACCGACGCCGGCGCGCCGTCGAAATGCCGGCCGCCGTGGTTCGACACCCAGATGCCGTCGGCGCCCAGCGCCACCGCGCGCTCGGCGTCCTGCGGATGCAAAATGCCCTTGACCACGAACGGCCGTTTCCAGCGGTCGCGCAAGCGCGCCAACTCCTCCCAGGTGTGACTGCCGCCGGAGCGCAGCCGCATCACTTCGGCGGTCGCGTTCTGGCTCGCCTTCGTGGCGTAGGGCGCGAGGTTGGCGGTGATCGGCATGCCGTTGCGCAGAAGCTGCATGGTCCAGGCCGGCGCGGTCAGCACCTGCCACGTGGTCCACGGGTTGACCGGGAACGGCACCCGGCAGCCGTTGCGGATGTCGCGCGGGCGCTTCGACTTGCCGGCCGAGTCGACCGTCGGCACCAGGACGTGCGCGCCGGCCGCGTCGGCGCGGCGAAGGAGGTCGAACGTGATGGCGTGGTCGTTGCCGGCAAAGCGGTAGAGCTGGAACCAGAACACGTCCGGCGCGATCGCGGCGATGTCCTCGATCGAGGCGTTGCCAGGCGTCGCCAGCACATAGGGGATGCGCCGGCGCTGCGCCTCGCCAGCCAACAGTTTTTCCGCCCCCGGCCACATCAGGCCGGCCGAGCCCATCGGCGCGACGCCGATCGGCGCCGCGTAGGTGCGGCCGAACAACGCGGTGTCGGTCGTCACCTTGCCGTCGATGCAGTAGCGCGGCAAAAGCTCGATCGCCTGGAACGCCGCCATATTGCGGCCGATGCAATATTCCTCGTTGGCGCCGCCATCGACGAAATCAAAGCCAAAGCGTGGCACCCGCGCCCGCGCCCGCCGGCGCAGATCATCGATGGTCGGAAAGCGCTGCCGCAGCCGCGCCGCCGCGCCGTTTTCGGCTTTTTCCGCCGGACCGCGCTCGACCATCGTTGCCTCCGATGCCGTCGCACGCCTCACCGATAGACCTCGCGCCGATGGCCGACGGTCACCACCAGCACCACAAACCGCTCGTCCTCGATGGTGGCGACTATACGATAATCGCCAACGCGATAGCGCCAAAGGCCTTTGCGATCGCCGGTCAGCGCATGCCCGAAACGGCGCGGGTCGTCGCTGCCGGCGATGCGCTCGCGCAAATAGCGCAGCACGCGCCGTTCGGCGTCAAGGCCGAGCTTGCGCAGGTCGCGAGCGGCTGCGCGATCGAACTCGACCCGCCAAGCCGGCGCAGCCATCAGCGCACGTCCCGGAAAAATGGAAACCGGTTTTCCGAAAAGGGCATACGCTACTCAATATCTAGCGTTTCGTGCGCTTCTTGAGGTCGCGCTCCAGGCTTTCGAGCGTCAGGCGGGGTCCGCCACGTCCTAGACGTCGGCGCGCCAGGTAATAATCCTCGATATCCTCGATCTGGCGCAGAATGGCCTCACGCGCATAATAGCTCTTGCTGCGGCCGGTCTTCCTGGCGAGCGCGTCGAGTCGCTGCTCGATTTCAGGGGGCAAGCGAAGAGCAAGCATGTTGGGGCCTCCACTATGCTATACATGTATAGCAAGCCATGAACCGAGACAACGGAGACGCCATGCAGGTCATCGATCTCAATCGCCATTTTGCGCAGCAAGATGGTGGAAGGGGCCTCTGACTCAACATTTCGTTTTCGTCGCAAGAATTTCGTCGAATCCGCGCGCCCGCTTCGCGCGGTCCCCCTCCCCCGCTGCGCCACGCGGGGGAGGAGAAGTCGTTACGGCGCCACCGAGAGCCCCTGCACGCGGTGCTTCGCGATCAGCCGCGCCACCAGGCCGGAGGTTTTTGCTTCGGCGACGAAGTCGCGCAGGAACGCGGCGCCCGGGGCGTTCTTCTTCGCGGTGCCGATCGCCTGCTGCACGGCGGTGAAATTGCCGGGGAGAATGCGCGAGCCGGGGAATTTTTTCACGTCTTCGAGCAGCTGCGGGCGCAGCGCGGCGTAGGCGTCGAGTTTTTCGGCGATGAACTGGTTCAACGGCCCGTCGGCCGAATCCGAGCGCAACAGCGTGGCGTGCTCGAGGTTGGCGGTGAGCCAAAGATCGTAAGCGGCGCCGCGCCGCACCGCGATGCGCGCGCCGGCACGATCGACCTCGGCGACGCTCTGAGCGGGCGAATCCGGCGGCACCAGGTAGGTGGCCTCGATCTCGCAATAGGCCGGGCTGAAGGTGATCTTCTCGGCCCGCGCCGGCTCGGCGCCAATCAGCCCGATATCCCAGGCGTCGGTGCCGGCCGCGTCGGCCAGCTTGGAGGGGCGTTCGAACGGCACGTAGGTGACCGGCACGCCGAGCCGCCGCGCGATCGCGGCGGCCATGTCGGGGGCGACGCCCTGGGGGTCGCCGGCGGCCGTTTTGCCAGTGACCAGAAGAAAGTTGCCCATGTTGATGCCGGCCCGCAGCACCCCCTTGGGCGCCAGCTCGGCCACGATTTGCCGGTCCATTCAGTCCTCCAAAACCCTTGGCTCACGGCCGTTTGGCGGCCGGATCGCCCCCTGCCGCCCCTCCCTTACCGGAACCGGGCGGCCGATCAATCGTTATCACGGGCCATCACCCCTCGGTGAGGGCGTGTTCCACCGGTGCAGTAGCGTCCCCAAATTGCCGGCTGAATTGAACCTTCAGCCCGGGTGCGGCGACTTAATCGCTAAAGAGCCGGGAGAGCGTCATGAGCCATTCCATGTACAACGCCGACCGCAGCACCCACCTCAAGGTCGTGGTACTCGGTCTGTTGTGCGCCACCGCGGTCGCGGCCGTCGGCATTTTCGCCAATGTCAGCCAGTTCGACATGGGCACCGCGCCGCTGGTCAAAGCCGGTCAGCCGACCATCGTCAGCGGCAAGTTGCCGGCCATTCGATAGAGCCCTTCGGCATCAACAGCCCAAATTCCCGTCATCCTGAGAGCCTGTGAATCTATTGATCTTGGAGGTTTGCGACCTGAGTCAAATCAAGGACTTAGGACCCTCGAAAATCGCAAAACGCGAATAGATTCACATTCTCTGAGGCGGCCGCGAAGCGACCCTCGAAGGATGGCGGATACGCGTCAACAAAAAGCGGTCAGGTTTTCGGTTGCTGCGCCAGCGGCGGCGGTACCGGCACCGCCTCGACCAATTTGCCGCCGAACAGAATTGGCCCGGTCGGCTCGCCGGTCTTCGATCCGCCCGCCGGCTCGAACGAAATCTTGTAGGTCGCGCTGCGCACCGTATCGAGGTCGTAGTCGGACGCCAGCGAGCGCTGGGTGAATTCGCTCGCCCCGACCACGCCGAGCGAACGCGGTTTCGGAAAATGCGGCGAGATCAGCCAAAGCTCGTAGCTGTGAGCGGCATCGGCCGCAGCCGAGACGCGGCGCACCGTCAGCTTCAGGTTGGCCGGATCGATGGTGAGCAGAAAGGCGGGCGCCGTTGGATCCTGCTGCAGGACGGCGACGAGCCGGTTGGCATTGGCCGCCTCCGGTGTGGGCGCAGGCGTGCGCGCCAAAATTTGTGGGGCGTGAAAAAACCCGCCAGATGGGAAGGCGGCGGGTGCGACTTGCGACACCACGATGAAGGCGGCGAGCACGGCGGCAATCGCCGCTGCCCCGGCCGTGGCGACACGCCAACGCCGCAGCCGACGGGCCAGATAAAGAACCTCAGCGTCGCGCTCGGGCCGCTCCGTACCGGCCGCGGCCGCTGACGGCGGCGGTTGCGGCGACTTGAGCGTCCAATCGACCGCCGGCTTGGCGTTCGCCTGATCCGCGTCCTGCGCACCGTCTTCCGGCGCCATCAACGTGGAGGCGAGTGCCGCGAGCAGGGGAGCCGGGTCGCCGCCAAGCTCGGCCGGCGGTTTGTCGCCGGATGCAGCCTGCGTCTGCGGCTCGGTCTTTACCGCGGTCCCGGACTCGTCGGCCGGCTGGCTCGCCTCACCGGGCGCCAAACGGACCTCGGCAGGTGTGACGGTGTCGACGTCGGCTTTGATCTTGTCCCAAACTTCGGCGGGCGGCTCCACCGCCTCGACCATGACATTGAGTTCGCCCAGTCGGCGCTCCCATTGCCGCACGATTTCGGTGAAGCCCGGATCAATGGCAATCAGCGCTTCAGCATGCGCACGCTCGTCGGAGGCGAGCGTGCCCAGCACGTATTCAGCAGCCAGCGCGTCCAGATCGTCGTCGGTCGTAGCCATCAGTGCCCCATACACTCCCGAATTTCGAGCAGGCTGCGGCGCAGCCATGTCTTGATTGTGTTCACCGGAATGTCGAGCTTGTGCGCCAACTGCTCGCGGCTCCAGCCGCTGTAATAGGCGAGCAGCACGATGCGCTGCTTTTCCGGATCGAGCTTGCCGAGGCAGGTGAGCAGCCGGCGCAATTCCTCGGTCATTTCGCGGCGCGCCAAGGGCGGCGGCGTCTCGGCGGCGACGCCCATCGCCTCGGGGCTGTCCTCGACCGACACGTCGCCTTTCTTGCGCACGATGTCGATCGCACGGTTGCGCGCCATCGCCACCATCCAGGTAATGGGGCTCGCCACGGTCGGATCGAACTTGCCGGCCATCTGCCAAACCTTCAGGTAGGTTTCCTGCATGACGTCGTCGGCCAAGTCGGGCCTACCCAAGATACGAAGCAAAACGCCGTAGAGTTTCGCGCGGGTGGCGCCATAGAGGCGCTCGAACGCGGCCCGGTCGCCTTTGGCAACGGCAGCGAGCAGCCAGACGAGTTCGGCCTGCGTCAACATTCGCGGTCCCTGCCCCACGGGAGACAATCCCGGCCTGATTATCGCCGCGAAAATGGCCGCTCGTCGAGAGTGAAACTGATGCCAACGCGTCATTCCGGGCCGGCGCAAAGCGCCGGACCCGGAATCCATAACCGCAATCGGCGCAGAATAGGCGCCGCAGGGATTATGGATTCCGGGTTCGCCGCTACGCGGCGCCCCGGAATGACGGGCCAGGGATTTTTACGCCGGGGCGCCGCGGGCGCGCATCAACGCGATGCCGTCGAGCTCGGCCTGCTCGGCGGCGTTTTCCGCCTCGCGCTCGCGCATCTGATCGCGCTCGTCGAGCAGTTCAACCTTCTTGAGCTCGTCGAAGGCCTCGCCCAGGCCTAGCTTGGCGTCCTCGAGCTGGATGCGCAATTCCTCGGCCGAGCGCTTCAAGTTTTCGCGCCGATTGATCGCCGCCTTGGCATAGGTCGGATAGGCGAAGTGCGCCGGATCGTGAATGCCGGCGCGGTCCTGCTCGACCTTGATTTCGCGCTCCAGGTCGGCGGCCATGCGGTCGAACTCCGCAATCATGGCTTCGATCTGCGCGACCTTGCGGCGCTTCTCGTCGACCTGAAACTTCTTCAAGCGGATCAGCGTTTCTCGAGACTTCATCGACTGCTACTCCCCGAAGCCGCGGGACGATGGCGCCGCGGGCCGGTGGGCCGCCGGGCTTGCAAAACCGCCGCCGCACGGCGCCGCAATGGACAATTGTGCCATGGATAACGTTAGCGTTCGGTTTCCGGGGCGGCCACGATCTCGGCCAATCGCCGATATCCTTCGGCCAAGCTGGTTGCTTCTTCCTTACCTTGGGCCAAAAAGGCGTCGAGCGGGGTATGCAGCCGGATCGCCTCGTCGACCTCGGTGCTGGTGCCGGGCCGGTAAGCGCCGAGCCGGATCAGTTCCTCCATGTCCGCGTAGGTCGCCATGACCTGCCGCGCTCGCGTGATGGCGGGCAGGTAAGCCGGATCGGCCGCCCGCGGCATGGTGCGCGACACCGATTTGAGCACGTTGATCGCGGGATAGCGCCCGCGCTCGGCAATCGCGCGCTCCATGACGATGTGGCCGTCCAAAATGCCGCGCACGGCATCGGCGATCGGTTCGTTGTAATCGTCGCCGTCGACCAGGACCGTGAATATGCCGGTGATGGTGCCTTGCTCGGTGCCGGGCCCGGCGCGTTCGAGCAGGCGCGGCAGCTCGGTAAACACTGTAGGCGTGTAGCCTTTGGCGGTCGGCGGCTCAGCGGCGGACAGCCCGATCTCGCGCTGCGCCATGGCAAACCGGGTCACCGAATCCATCAGCACCAGCACGTCCTTGCCTTCGTCGCGGAAATACTCGGCGACCGCCAAGGTGACGTGGGCGGCCTGCCGCCGCATCAAGGCCGGTTCGTCGGAGGTCGACACCACCACCACCGAGCGGGCGAGGCCGGCGTCGCCCAGATCGTCCTGCAAGAATTCCTGCACCTCGCGGCCGCGCTCGCCAACGAGCCCGATCACCGTCACGTCGGCAACGACGTTGCGCGCCAGCATGGCGAGCAGCACCGATTTGCCGACGCCGGAGCCGGAGAAAATGCCGAGCCGCTGGCCGCGGCAGCAGGTCACGAAGGTGTTGAGCGCCCGCACGCCAAGATCGAGCGGCGCGCCGACCCGGCGGCGTGCGTGTGCCAGCGGCGGCAGGTTGCGGAACGGATACGGCGACGGACCCAGCAGCAGCGGCCCCTTGCCGTCGATCGGCTCGCCCAAAGCGTTGATGACGCGGCCGAGCCAGCCGGCCGACGGCCGTACCGCACCGGGCACCGAGGTCACCAATGCCCGACAGCCGCGCCGCACCCCTTCGAGCGGCGCGAACGGCATCAAGAGCGCATGCTCGCCGGAAAAGCCGACAACTTCGCACGGAATGGTCTTGGCCGCGGTCTCGACGATCACGCGCGCTCCGACCGACATGGCGTGGAGCGGACCCGCGACTTCGACCATCAGCCCGCGCACGCCGACCACGCGGCCGTAGATTTCGACGCCGTCGAGCTCGTTGATTTGTTCGGCGAGCGCCTTCA
>JASHSE010000269.1 GCA_030036975.1 Xanthobacteraceae bacterium
GGCCCTGTGACGGCGGGACATCGCTTTCTCTTCCTTCGTCGTGGCCGGGCTTGTCCCGGCCATCCACGTCCTTCGTTCTTTTCAACGGCCTCAAAGCCGGCTTCGGTTTGCCTCTCGAGATCCCCGGGTCTCGCTGCGCTCGCCCGGGGATACTGCGCAAAGAGGCCGACTATTTCGGCCTCTTTGCTCCGTACTTCGATCTGCGCTGCTTGCGGTTCTTGACGCCCTGGGTGTCGAGTACGCCGCGCAAAATGTGATAGCGCACGCCAGGAAGGTCCTTGACGCGGCCGCCGCGGATCATGACCACCGAGTGCTCCTGCAGATTGTGGCCCTCGCCCGGTATGTAGCCGATGACTTCGAAGCCGTTGGTCAGGCGGACCTTGGCGACCTTGCGCAGCGCCGAGTTCGGCTTCTTCGGCGTCGTGGTGTAGACGCGGGTGCAGACGCCGCGTTTTTGCGGCGACTGCTGCAGCGCCGGCACTTTCTTCTTGGCGTGCTGCACCACGCGCGGCTTGCGAATGAGCTGATTGACCGTCGGCATCCGTCTCGTCTCGCTTCCGTTGCGGGCTCGCGCCCCTTGTCGTCTCAAGCGGGAGCTTGCGCCCCCGTAAATCCGCTCGGCGCAAAACCAAACCGCGCCATCCGCCTGCCGTTGCGGAAGCGGCGCTTGGTCTTGCGCAGAGGACCGCGGCGTGCCGCGATCATGCTCCAAAATCTGACCTTCTCGAAGTCAGAGGCAGCGTTTGAGCTTGCTTGGGTCGAGGCGTCAGGCCACGTCTGACCGGCTACGAAAGCATTTTAACTTTCAATAGCCTAATGGGGACACGGCAGGCCGTTCCGACGGGCGAAGCTCACCGCCTGCCGAAAAGTGGGGCGTATGTATCGACGACGGCGGCATAAGTCAAGCCGCGAACGCGCAAAAAGCGCGATGGCACAGGCACATCTGCGCTGCGCACGAACCTTCGGCTTCAACCCGGATCGAGGCCCTTGGCGCGGGCGATCCGCACCGCTTCGGGCGTTGCCATGAAGCCGATGAAGGCGGCCGCCGCATCGGGATTTGCGGCCGCGGCAGCGATTCCGGCCGCGTAGACGATGACGTTCTGCAATTCGCTCGGCAGCGGCCCGACCAGGTCGGCGCCGTTGACCGGCAGGATGGCGACGATCTGCTGCATGCCGAGTTCGGCCTCGCCGCTGGCGACCAATGCGGCCACCGGGCCGCTGGTCAGCTTGGTTTTCGGCCGCACCTCGTCGGCAATGCCCAAACGCTGCAGCAATCCGGCGACATAGGCGCCGCTCGGCCCGTCGCTATAGCCGATCGAGCCTGCCGCCAGCAGCGTCCGCTTTAAAGCTTCAGCCGTGGCGATATCCGGCTTCGGCGCGCCTTGCCGCACCGCAAGGCCGACCGTCGAGCGGGCGACATCGGTCTGCGTCCCCGGTGCGATGGCGCCCATCGCCGCGAGCGCGTCGAGTTCGCCGCGCGGCAACAGCGCGAGGTCGAACACGGCGCCCGCTTCTATTTCCTTCGCCAATGCCGACGTCAGCGCAAAGCGGACATCGACCTTAATGCCGTGGGTGCTCTCGAAGAGCGGGATGGCTTCAACCAGAAGCGGGCGCATGGCGCCGCCGCTGAGAATCTTCAGCACTCACGGTCTCCTTCGGCCGCAACGATCGACGCGCTTTGCGCGTGCGCCGTCGCGTTGCCAATGATGGTTTGCAGCGCCGCGAACCCGTCGGTCAGCGCCGCGGGGCCCGGCTGCAGGATCAAGGACGATTTAATTTCGTGCAGCGCGCCGCGCCGAACCGCCGGCGCATGCTGGAAACCCGGCCGGGCCGCAACTTTCTCAGGACGAAACTTCTTGCCGCACCACGATCCGATGATGATGTCCGGCTCGCGTCCGATGACCTCCGCTGCCGTGACAATGCGGCCGTTCGCCGACTGGCACGATGCACGGTCGGCAAAAATGTCGATGCCGCCGGCAGCTTCGAGCAATTCCGACACCCAGCCGATGCCGGAGATCAAGGGGGCGTCCCATTCCTCGAAATAGACCCTCGGTCGCCACGCCAAACGGGCAGCATGCTCGCGCGCATCGTCGAACCTGCGCCTGAGTTCGCCCACCAGATGCTCCGCGCGGGCGGCGGCACCGACCATGGCGCCAAGCATCCGGATCATATCGAGAATCTGCGCGACGGTACGCTGATTGAAGGCGTGCACCTCAATGCCCTCGCGGATCAGCGCCGCCGCGATGTCGGCCTGCAGATCGGAGAAGGTCAGAACCAGGTCCGGCCGCAGATCGAGGATCTTCGGAATGTCGGCGGACGTGAAGGCGGAGACCCGCGGCTTCTCGCGGCGAGCGCGCGGCGGACGGACGACATACCCCGAAATGCCGGCGATTCGGCGCTCTTCACCGATGAGATAGAGTGTCTCCACGGTTTCTTCGGTCAAACAAACAATGCGCTCGGGCGGGAACATCGCTGTGCCTCGTTCGTTCGAGCCGCAATGTAGCCCGGATTGAGCGGCGCGAAAGCTGGGAGCGACGATCCCGCCGGTCGCTGCGCTCATGCGGGCGACGAAAAGGGCCGCCCACTGGGGCGGCCCTCAACTTCGTGGTCAGTGCGGCCGCTACTCCGCCGCGGGCAGTGCCGCCGGCTCGGCGGTCGCTTCGGCCTTGATCGCGGCCTCGCGCTCGCGCTCGGCGAGGATGAGCGCGTCACGCTTGATGGCGATCTCGCGGATGCGGTTCATCTGCGCGCCGGTGCCGGCCGGGATGAGCCGGCCGACGATGACGTTCTCCTTGAGACCTTCGAGCGTATCGACCTTGCCGTTGACGGCGGCCTCGGTGAGCACACGCGTGGTCTCCTGGAACGACGCCGCCGAGATGAATGAGCGGGTCTGCAGCGAGGCCTTGGTGATGCCGAGCAGCACCGGATGCGCGGTCGCCGGCTTTTTGCCTTCCTCCGCCGCCCGGGCATTGACTTCATCGAACTCGACCTTGTCGACCTGATCGCCCTGGATCATGTCGGTCTCGCCGGCATCGTCGATCTCGACCTTCTGCAGCATCTGCCGCACGATCACTTCGATGTGCTTGTCGTTGATGCTGACGCCTTGGAGCCGGTAGACGTCCTGGATCTCGTTGACCAGATAGCCGGCCAGTTCCTCGACGCCCTTGATCGCCAGGATGTCGTGCGGCGCCGGGTTGCCTTCGACGATGAAGTCGCCCTTCTCGATGATGTCGCCGTCCTGCAGGTGGATGTGCTTGCCTTTGGGGACGAGATACTCCTTCGGCTCCTCATCCTCATTGGCCGGCTCGATAGTGATGCGCCGCTTGTTCTTGTAGTCGCGGCCGAAGCGCACGGTGCCGGAGATTTCGGCGATCACCGCCGATTCCTTCGGCCGGCGCGCCTCGAACAGCTCGGCGACGCGCGGCAGACCGCCGGTGATGTCGCGCGTCTTGGCGCTCTCGGTCGGGATACGGGCGATGACGTCGCCGGCCTTCACGTGGGCATCGGGATCGACCGAGATGATCGCGTCCACGGCCAGCACGTAACGGGCGTCGCCGCCGCGGGCGAGTCGCAACAGCTTGCCATCCTTACCCTTGATCACCAGGGCGGGCCGCAAATCCTGCTGGCCGCGGCCCGAGCCGGTGCGCCAATCCACCACCGAGCGCTTGGCGATGCCGGTGGTCTCGTCGAGCGTCTCCGACATCGACTGACCCTCGATCAGGTCCTCGAAGCCGATGAGACCCTCGACCTCGGTCATGATCGGCCGGGTATACGGATCCCACTCGGCGATACGCTGGCCGCGCGCGATGTGCGCATCGTCAGCGACCCGCAGCCGGGCGCCGTAAGGGATGCGATGCGTCGCGCGCTCGGTGCCGTCCGGATCGAGCACCGCGACGATGAGGTTGCGGCTCATCACGATCTCGCCGCCATCGGAATTGCGTACGACGTTCTTGTTCTTGATCTTGACGGTGCCCTCGAAGTTCGACTCGACGAACGACTGCTCGGAGAGCTGCGCCGCGCCGCCGATGTGGAACGTGCGCATGGTGAGCTGCGTGCCCGGCTCGCCGATCGACTGCGCGGCGATGACGCCGACCGCCTCGCCCATATTGACCGGCGTGCCGCGGGCCAGATCGCGCCCGTAGCACTTGCCGCACACGCCGGTTGTCGTTTCGCAGGTCAGCACCGAACGGATACGCACCTCCTGGACGCCACCGCGCAGCAGCCGCTCGAGCTCCTTCTCCTCAATCAGCGTACCGTTCGGCACCAGGATTTCGTTGCCGCCCGGATCGCGCACGTCCTCGGCCGTGGTGCGGCCGAGGATGCGGCTTGCCAGCGAGGCGACGACTTGGCCGGCGTCGATGATGGCGCGCACCTTGATGCCGTGCGAGGTGCCGCAATCCTCCTCGGTGATGATGCAGTCCTGCGCCACGTCGACGAGGCGGCGGGTCAGGTAGCCGGAATTCGCGGTCTTGAGCGCGGTATCGGCGAGACCCTTGCGCGCACCGTGCGTCGAGTTGAAGTACTCGAGCACGGAGAGCCCCTCCTTGAAGTTGGAGATGATCGGGCTCTCGATGATCTCGCCCGAGGGCTTGGCCATCAGGCCGCGCATGCCGGCGAGCTGACGCATCTGCTCGCTCGAACCGCGCGCGCCGGAATGCGCCATCATGTAGATCGAGTTGACCTGGGCCTCGGCGCCCTTCTCGGCCGCCGGCCTGGTCGCCGAGATCTCCTTCATCATCTCGTCGGCGATCTGCTTGGTGCACTTCGACCAGGCGTCGACCACCTTGTTGTATTTCTCGCCCTGGGTGATGACGCCGTCGTTGTATTGCTGCTCGAACTCCTTGACCAGCTCGCGGGTCTTCTCGACGATCGAGCGCTTGGAGTGCGGCACCACCATGTCGTCCTTGCCGAACGAGATGCCGGCCTTGAACGCGTGATAGAAGCCGAGCGCCATCACGCGGTCGCAGAAGATCACTGTCTCCTTCTGCCCGCAATGCCGGTACACGGTATCGATCATCGAGGAGATTTCGCGCTTCGTCATCAGCTTGTTGACGAGGTCGAACGAAACCTTCGAATGCTTCGGCAGCACTTCGCCAAGCAGCGCCCGGCCGGCCGTCGTCTCATATTCCTTGCGATACGGCTTGCCGTCCTCGCCGACGCCCTGCCAGGAATACTTGATCTTGCTGTGCAGGCCGACGGTCTTCTGGGCGAGCGCGTGCTCGACCTCGCTGACGTTGCGGAAATAGCCCTGCACGATGTTCTGCTTCTTCGGATCGCGCTTGAGCTGCTCGGGCGTGTAGAGCTCGACCTTGTACTGGCCGGGGCCGTTCTCGACCATGATCGACAGGTAATAGAGGCCGAGCACGATGTCCTGCGACGGCACGATGATCGGCGAGCCGTTGGCCGGATGCAGGATGTTGTTGGTCGACATCATCAGGACGCGCGCCTCGAGCTGCGCTTCGAGCGACAGCGGCACGTGCACGGCCATCTGGTCGCCGTCGAAGTCGGCGTTGAACGCGGCGCACACCAGGGGATGCAGCTGGATCGCCTTGCCTTCGATCAGCACCGGCTCGAACGCCTGGATGCCGAGGCGGTGCAGGGTCGGGGCGCGGTTGAGCAGCACCGGATGCTCGCGGATCACCTCGTCGAGGATGTCCCAGACCTCCGGCTTCTCCTTCTCGACCAGCTTTTTCGCCTGCTTGACCGTGGTCGACAGACCCTTGGCGTCGAGCCGCGAATAGATGAACGGCTTGAACAGTTCGAGCGCCATCTTCTTCGGCAGCCCGCACTGGTGCAGCTTCAGCTCGGGGCCGACCACGATGACCGAGCGGCCCGAATAATCGACGCGCTTGCCGAGCAGGTTCTGCCGGAAGCGGCCCTGCTTGCCCTTGAGCATGTCGGCGAGCGATTTCAGCGGCCGCTTGTTGGCGCCGGTGATGACGCGGCCGCGGCGGCCGTTGTCGAACAGCGCGTCGACCGCCTCCTGCAGCATCCGCTTCTCGTTGCGGATGATGATGTCGGGGGCGCGCAGCTCGATCAGCCGCTTCAAGCGATTGTTGCGGTTGATGACGCGGCGATAAAGGTCGTTGAGATCGGACGTGGCAAAGCGCCCGCCGTCGAGCGGCACCAGCGGCCGCAGGTCGGGCGGGATCACCGGCACATGGGTGAGCACCATCCATTCCGGCTTGTTGCCGGACTGGACGAACGCTTCGATCAGCTTGAGCCGCTTGGCGATCTTCTTCGGTTTGAGCTCCGACTTGGTTTCCACCATCTCCTTGCGCAGGTCGACGGCCATCTTTTCCAGGTCGAGCGCCTTGAGCATCTCGCGGATCGCCTCGGCGCCGATCATGGCGGTGAAGCTGTCAGGGCCGAACTGGTCCTGGGCCTTCAAGTACTCCTCCTCGGACAGGAGCTGACGGTCCTTGAGCTCGGTGAGCCCGGGCTCGAGCACGACGTAGTATTCGAAATACAGAATGCGCTCGAGGTCCTTGAGCGTCATGTCGAGCAAGAGGCCGATCCGGCTCGGCAGCGACTTCAAGAACCAGATGTGCGCCACCGGCGCGGCCAGCTCGATATGGCCCATGCGCTCGCGCCGCACCCGCGACAGCGTCACCTCGACCGAGCACTTTTCGCAGATGATGCCCTTGTACTTCATCCGCTTGTACTTGCCGCACAGGCACTCGTAGTCCTTGATCGGCCCGAAGATGCGCGCGCAGAACAGGCCGTCGCGCTCGGGCTTGAAAGTGCGGTAGTTGATGGTCTCCGGCTTTTTGATCTCGCCGTAGGACCAGGACAGAATCTTTTCCGGGCTCGCGATCGAGATCCGGATCTGGTCGAAGACCTGAGCCGGTACCTGCGGGCTGAAAAGATTCATGATCTCTTGGTTCATCGCATTCTCCGCTTGCCGACCATGTCGGCCGCCGTCGTTATCTCTTCGTCTCGTCATGCCCGGGCTTGACCCGGGCATCTATGCGGCCTCGCCGCCGAATGGATGCCGGGTCAAACCCGGCAACGACGCTTGTGCGGGCTACTCCGCCGCCTCGGCAACCTCGCCGCCGCGCTGCTGCTTGGAGTTATGCAGGTCGACGTTCAGCCCGAGCGAGCGCATCTCCTTGACCAGCACGTTGAACGATTCCGGAATACCGGACTCGAAGGCGTCGTCGCCGCGCACGATCGACTCGTACACCTTGGTACGGCCGGCGACGTCGTCGGACTTCACCGTCAGCATTTCCTGCAAGGTGTAGGCGGCGCCGTAGGCTTCGAGCGCCCACACCTCCATTTCGCCGAAGCGCTGACCGCCGAACTGCGCCTTGCCGCCGAGCGGCTGCTGGGTGACGAGGCTGTACGGACCGATCGACCGGGCATGGATCTTGTCGTCGACCAGGTGGTGGAGCTTGAGCATGTAGATGTAGCCCACCGTGACCTTGCGGTCGAAGTTCTCGCCGGTGCGTCCGTCGTACAGCGTCACCTGCCCGGAATGGTCGAGGCCGGCGAGATCGAGCATGTGCTCGATGTCGGCCTCCTTGGCGCCGTCGAACACCGGCGTGGAGATCGGCACGCCGTGGCGCAGGTTGGTGCCGAGCTCAATCAGGCCTTTGTCGTCGAGCGACTTGATGGTGTCGTCGTCGCCATAGACCTTCTTCAACAGCTCCTTCAGCGACTTGGCGTCCTTCTTGCCCTGATAGAGATCGACGGCGTGGCCGATCTTCAGGCCAAGCCCGGCGCAGGCCCAGCCCAAATGGGTCTCCAGGATCTGGCCGACATTCATGCGGCTCGGCACGCCGAGCGGGTTGAGCACGATGTCGACCGGCGTGCCGTCGGCGAGGAACGGCATGTCCTCGGCCGGCACGATCTTCGACACCACGCCCTTGTTGCCGTGGCGGCCGGCCATCTTGTCGCCGGGCTGGATCTTGCGCTTCACGGCGACGAAGACCTTGACCATCTTCATGACGCCGGGCGGCAACTCGTCGCCGCGCTGCAGTTTTTCGACCTTGTCGAGGAAGCGCTGCTCGAGCCGCTTCTTCGATTCGTCGTACTGCTTACGGATGGCTTCGATCTCGGCCATGATCTTGTCGTTGGGCGAGGCGAACTGCCACCATTGCGAGCGCGGATATTCTTCCAGCACGGCGCGGCTGATCTTGGTGTCTTTCTTGAAGCCCTTCGGCCCGGCGATGCCCTGGCGGCCTTCCAACAGCTCGGCGAGCCGGCCGTAGACGTTGCGGTCCAAGATGGCCTGCTCGTCGTCGCGGTCCTTGGCGAGCCGCTCGATCTCTTCACGCTCGATGGCGAGCGCGCGCTCGTCCTTCTCGACGCCGTGCCGGTTGAAGACGCGGACTTCGACCACGGTACCCTGCACGCCGGGCGGCACGCGCAGCGAGGTGTCGCGCACGTCGGAGGCCTTTTCGCCGAAGATGGCGCGCAGGAGCTTCTCCTCCGGCGTCATCGGGCTTTCGCCCTTCGGCGTGATTTTGCCGACCAGAATGTCGCCGGCGCGCACCTCGGCACCGATATAGACGATGCCGGCCTCGTCGAGATTCTTCAGCGTCTCTTCCGAGACGTTGGGAATGTCGCGGGTGATTTCCTCAGGGCCGAGCTTGGTGTCGCGCGCCATCACCTCGAATTCCTCGATGTGGATCGAGGTGAAGACGTCGTCCTTGACGATCCGCTCGGAGAGCAGGATCGAATCCTCGAAGTTGTAGCCGTTCCACGGCATGAACGCGACCAGCACGTTGCGGCCGAGCGCCAGCTCGCCGAGATCGGTCGAGGGACCGTCGGCGATGATGTCGCCCTTCTCGACCTGATCGGCGACCTTCACCAGCGGCCGCTGGTTGATGCAGGTGTTCTGGTTCGAGCGCTGGAATTTCTGCAGCCGGTAGATGTCGACACCGGGCTTGGTCGGATCCGACTCGTCGGTGGCGCGGATGACGATACGGGTGGAGTCGACTTGATCGACCACGCCGGTGCGGCGGGCGGCGATGGCAGCGCCGGAATCGCGGGCGACGACGCCCTCCATGCCGGTGCCCACGAACGGCGCCTCGGCGCGAACCAGCGGCACTGCCTGCCGCTGCATGTTGGAGCCCATGAGCGCGCGGTTGGCGTCGTCATTCTCCAGG
>JASHSE010000031.1 GCA_030036975.1 Xanthobacteraceae bacterium
GCTGCGACAGCGGGGCAAACGGTCCGGTCAGGGTCAGGTGCAGGCCGATCGACGCATGATCGCCGGCGGCCTGCCGCAGGGTCGCTGCTTCGCCGCGGGAAAAACTCGGCGCCACGACCATGACCGAGGTGGCATTGATGCGGCGCCGCGCAATCAGGTCACGGATCGCGCCGCTGACCGCGGGCGAGATGCCGTAATCGTCAGCGCACAGCACGATGCGTCGGCGCCGGCTCTCGGTCATTCGGCAGCGTCGGGCATCGTCACGTCGCTCTTCGTGTCGCTCTTGACGTCGTGCTTGAGCTCGTGCTCGGCGACGAAATAAACCGGCCGGCCTTTGATCTCGAACAGGATCTTGCCGATGTATTCGCCGAGCACGCCGAGCATGATCAGCTGCACGCCGCCGAGCACCATCACGCCGACGAACACCGACGGATAGCCGGGGACGCTCTCGCCATAGACCACGGTCTCGTAAACGATCTCGACGCCGTACAGCAGCGCCAGCGCGGCGAGCAACAGTCCGAGCATGGTGGCAACGCGCAGCGGCGCCACCGAAAACGCGGTCAGCCCGTTGAGCGACAGTCCCATCAGCGAGCGGAAATTCCAGGTGCTCCGCCCGCCGGAGCGCGGCGCCGGCTCGTAATCGATGCGCTTCTGGCGAAAACCGATCCAGCTCGCCAAACCCTTGAAGAAGCGATTGCGCTCGGGAAGCTGGCGCAGCGCGCTGGCCGCGCGCGGCGATAAGAGCCGGAAATCGCCGGCATCCTCGGGAATCTTGCTGCGCGCGCCCCAATTGAGCAGGAGGTAGAACGCCTTTATGGCGATGCGCCGGGTCACCGATTCGTTGGCGCGGTGCGCTTTGGCGGTGTAGACCACGTCGCAATCGTCGTCGAGCCAGTGCGCCACCAAGGTCTCGATCAAGGCCGGCGGATGCTGGCCGTCGCCGTCCATGAACACGACGGCGCCGAGGCGGGCGTGGTCGAGCCCGGCGAGCAGAGCGGCTTCCTTGCCGAAATTGCGCGACAGCGATACCACCTGCACGTCGAGGCCGGCGGGCGGGAGCGCGCGGGCGACCGCCAAGGTCTCGTCTTCGCTGCCGTCGTCGACGTAGACCACTTCGCAGTTGAGCGCGCGGCGGCTACCCAGGTTGCGCGCCACTTCGGCGAGGTCGGCATGCAGCCGGGCCAGGCCCGCCGCCTCGTTATAGATCGGCACGACGATCGACAGCCCGGCGCGCGCCGGCGCCGGCCTTGGCTGGATTGCACCCGACATCAACTCAAACCCTCGTCGGCCGCGATCTATAGCGCAATCCACAGGCGCTGTCGCGCATCCGGGCCGCATGCGCACGATAAAGCGGCGGAACTGGCTAATGGGCGCATCGGCCGGGGCTGGCGTCTCGCCGCGAACATGATATGCGGGTGCGCCATGGCCTTCGTCCCGCGGCTGCTCACGCTTCAGTTCTGGCCGTTCGCTGCCTGGCGCTATCGCGCGCTCAGCCTCAAGGCGATGACGTTCGCCTTTGTCGGGGTCATCAACACGCTGGTCGATTACAGCGTGTTCCTGCTGGCGCGGCTCGCCTTGAGCCGCTCAGAGGGGGCATTGGCGTTCTTCGATTCTGTCGCCGCGACGTGTCGCTGCGCCGCTCCCACCACGGTGGGGCTCATCGTCGCTAATATGATGTCGTTCACGGTCGCGATAACTGGCTCCTATCTCCTGAACTCGTCGATCACGTTCGCCGCCGAGTCCGGCCGCAAGTTGCGCTGGCGCGCCTATTTCACCTTCATCGCCTCGGGTATTTTGGGCTGGATCGCCAACACCACGACCTTGGTCTTTGTCGCGCAGGTGCTGCTATTACCGGTCTGGGTCGCCAAGGCCATCGCCGTCATGGCGAGCTTCGTGGTGAATTTTTCGATGTCACATTTCGTCGTCTTCCGGGTGCGGCACCGGCCGGCGATCGATACCGGCAAGGACGCCTGATACGGAATTCGATTAGTCGGTTTGTCATTCCGGGGCCGAGCGAAGCGAGGAACCCGGAATCCATAACCCCGGCGCAGGGCTTATGGATTCCGGGCTCGCCGCTTTGCGGCGCCCCGGAATGACGAGGAATCAATCAGCAGAATTCCATATGACGTCGCCCGCGACCTACAAATAGCCGGTACCCATCTCGGCTGCGAATTTCGCCGGCTCGCCTTCCCAGACGATGCGGGCGTGCTCGATCACGTAGACGCGGTCGGCGTGGGGCAGCGCGAAGGTGACGTTCTGCTCGGCAAGCAGCACGGTGATGGCGGTGGTCTGCCGCAACCGCTCCAGCGCTTTCGATATCTGCTCGAGGATGACGGGCGCCAAGCCCAGCGTCGGCTCGTCGAGCATGAGCAGCTTCGGCTTCATCATGAGCGCGCGCGCGATGGTCAGCATCTGCTGCTCGCCGCCCGAGAGCGTGCCGGCGGCCTGCTTTTGCCGCGCGTTGAGAACGGGGAACAGGTCGAACAGCCAGGCGATCTGCTCGGCGCGCTCGGCAGTCGGCAGATGCTGGCCGCCGAGATCGAGATTTTCCCGCACGCTCATGTAGACGAACAGGTCGCGGCCTTCCGAGCATTGCACGATGCCGCCGCGCGCGATCGCCGCCGCCGAGTGGCCGCGCAGCGACGCACCCTCGCGGCGAATTTCACCGGAGTAGGGCAGCAGGCCCGAAATGGTGTTGAACAATGTGGTCTTGCCGGCGCCGTTGAGCCCGACCACGGAGACGAACTCGCCGGCATGAATGTGGATCGAGACGTTGTCCAAAGCCTGCGCCTTGCCGTAGTGGACGCTGACATTGTCGACGGCGAGGAACGGCGTCGCCGCATCGCGGAACGAGGATTCCGGGCGCGCGGCGGTTTCGAGCGAGCCGCCGAGATAGACGCGCCGCACCGTCTCGTCGCGCATCACCTCGTCGGCGCTGCCTTCGGCGATGCGTTCGCCCACATACATGGCGATGACGCGGTCGACCATGCGCGCCACGCTCTTGACGTTGTGGTCGACCAACAGCACGGCGCGGCCGTCGTCGCGCAACTCACAAATCAGCTCGGAAAACGCGGCGGTCTCTTTCGCGGTCAGTCCGGCAAACGGCTCGTCGATCAACAGCACCTGCGGATCGCGGGCGATCGCCTTGGCGATTTCGATCTTGCGCAGGTCGGCAAACGGCAGCGTCGCCGGGCGACGGTCGAGCACGCCGCTCAAGCCGACGCGCGCGGCGATGGCGCGGGCGCGGACATCGGTCTGCGGATCGGCGAAGAGCTGCATCAGCTTGTCCGGGAGAAGCGCGAGCGTGATGTTTTCCAGCACGGTCTGGCGGTGCAGCGGCCGCGAGTGTTGGAACACGATGCCGGCGCCCATGCGGGCGATGCGGTGCGACGGCCAGCCGGCGACCTCGACGCCGTTGATGCGCACCGAGCCGGCATCGGGCCGCTCGATGCCCATGATCAGCTTCATCACGGTGGATTTGCCGGAGCCGTTCGGACCGATCAGGCCGAGAATCTTGCCGGCGCCGACGGCGAGACTCATGCCCTTGACGGCGACCAGGCCGCCGAACCGCTTGGTCAGCCCGCTCACTTCGAGGTGGGCGCGTTGTTCGGCCGTGCTCACGCCTGTTCCCTGGTGCGCGTGAGCAGACCGAAAAAGCCGGAGGGAAACAGCAGCACCACCACCAGCGCCATGGCAAAGACGACGAAGTTCGACAGATCGCCGAGCGGCCGCAACGCCTCGCTCATGGCGATCAGGAACACCGCGCCGAGGACGCCGCCCAGGATGGTGCGCCGGCCGCCGATCACCGCGGCAATGATGATTTGCACGCTGACCGTGATGTCGACCAGCGTGCCGACCGAAGCCGAGCCGAGATAAAACACCAACAGCGCGCCGGCGAGACCGGAGAAAAACGCGCTGATGATGAAGGCGGCGAGCTTGTGTTTGGTGACGTTGAAGCCGAGTGCGCCGGCCTGCACCGCATCCTGCCCGCTCGCCTGCAGAATGAGCCCGACCGGCGAGCGCGACAGCCAGAACAGGATCGCGCCGCTCACTGCCATGAACCACAGCGCAATCAAGTAATTGGTGGCGTCGCTGATCGAGATGACGTCCGGCACGGTCAGCCCGATCTCGCCGCCGGTCAAATGCGCGTCGACCACGACGAAGTTCTGCAGGATCAGCACGGCAACGAGCGTGGTCAGGCCGAAATAGGGGCCATGCAGGCGCAGCGCCGGCAGCGCCAGCACCACGCCTGCGGTCACGGCGGCGAGCGCGCCGGCCGCAATGCACAACGCGATCGGCGGCTGATAGAGATTATCGAGAATGCCGGCCGTATAGGCGCCGACCCCGATCAGGAAGGTCGGGCCGAAATTGACCTCGCCGGCAAAGCCGAACAAAAGGTCCCAGGCCATGGCGAACACGCCGAAGTAATAGGCGAGCGTCAGCAGGCCGAGAATGTAGCCGGTCGCCCACAGCGGCAGGAACGAGGCGAGCACGATCACGCTGAGCCCAACGAGAAGAATGCGCGCGGTCGCAAACGCGCGCATCTAGCGGCGCCCCAACAGGCCGCGCGGCCGCACGTACATGACGGCGACAAGCAGCAGCAGCGCCGGAATGGTGCGATAGGCCGGCGAAATCAGATACGCGGTGATGGTCTCGAGATAACCGACCACATAGGCGGCGATCAGTGCGCCGGACACGCTGCCAAGGCCGCCGAGCACGACGATCGAGAAGGCGCTCGCGGTCAGCGGCCCGACGCTGTAGGAGGACACGCCCAAGAACATGCCGAGCAGCACGCCGGCGACGCCGACCAGCACGCCGTAGATAGCCCAGACCGCGATATAGACCTGCGACAGCTCGACGCCGAGCAGCGTCACGCCGCGCGGATTCATCGAGGCGGCGAGCACCGCTTTGCCGGCGCGGCTGCGGTTGACCAGAAGCCACAACAGCCCGATCACCAGCCAGCACACCAATGCGGTGAAGATTTCGTTGGTCGGCGTGCGCACGCCGGCGAGTAAGACCACGCCTTCCACGATCGGCGCTACGGTCTTGGCATTGTTGGTGTAGAGGTAGGCGATCAGTTCCTGAATCATGATGCCCCACAGCAGCGTCGCGGTGAGGATGAAGAT
>JASHSE010000270.1 GCA_030036975.1 Xanthobacteraceae bacterium
GGGATGTTGTTATCGGTGTGCGCAGCAACGGGATACACAGCAACGGCCTGTCGCTGGCACGCAAAGCTTTTTTTGAAGATCGATCATATCGGATCGATCACAAATTTGACGACTTGACCGTAACTTTGGGAGAAGAACTTCTGCGTCCGACGGATATCTATATGCCGGAAGCAATGGAAATCTTGCAGAGCGTGAAAGGTATCAAAGCGCTCATAAACATCACCAGCGATGGCTTGCTCAATTTGGCTCGGGTCGAGGCAAAAGTCGGCTTCGAAATCGACCGATTAATCGAGCCCCATCCGATATTTTGTCTCATCCAGCGCCATGCCCAGGTTCCGGATTATGAAATGTTTGAAGTGTTCAACATGGGTGTTGGATTTTGTTACGTGGTCGCCCCAAAAGCTGAAACCCAAACAATTTCAATTCTCAAGCGCCATAATCGCGACGCCCAGCGCATTGGGTATGCGGTTTCCGATCCAAAACGGCATGTTCGAATCCAACAGCGAAATCTCCTTGGCTATCACAAGACGTTTAGAAATGAAGAACGCTCGATGAGAAAGTTTGGATGATCTTGAGTAAGCGGATCGACATAGAAACCGAATTACAAAAGCTGCGAGAACAGATTTCGGTACTCAGCTTCTTATGATCCTGAACAAGAATATTCCGGAAGCGGTATTCAAACAACGATTGTACTAATATGCCGATTTCATTGCCTCGCTTATTGTGGGGCTTCCAGGATTCGATCGGCGGCTCGATCCAGCAGAACCACAAGAGCTCGTAAATGATTATGCCGCCAGCGCCGCCTTGTCGGCCGCGGCAAGCGCCGCGGCGAGGCGGTCGCGGTCGAGCGGCTTGACCAGAAATCCATCCATGCCGGCGGCGAGACAGGCATCGCGGTCTTCGGCCGATGCGTTGGCGGTGAGCGCAACGATCGGCGTGCGCGGGCCGTTCTGCTCCGCTTCAAGCGCGCGGATGCGGCGCGTTGCTTCGAGGCCGTCCACACCCGGCATGTGCAGGTCCATCAGCGCCCGGTCGTAGGGTGTGCCCGCGGTGCGGGCGGCAAGCCAGCTGTCGACTGCTGCGGCGCCGTTGCCCGTCATGGTCGGGCGATGGCCAAGCTTGACCAAGAGCGCGCGCGTCAGCAGCGCGTTGATCTCGTTATCCTCGGCGACGAGGATCGACAGCCCGGCAGCGGATCGTGTCGTGTCGTGAGCACCGACAGGTTCGGCGGCCGGCGCGGCATCAAACGCATCGCCGTCGGCGAAACGCGCGGCCAGCGAAGCGGCGCGTACCGGCTTGATCAGGTAGCCGGAAAATCCCGCCGCTCGCAGCGCGGCAAGTTCACTGCGCATCGCCGGGGCCAGCAGCACGATTCGCCGCGGCACGGCAGCCGCTATTTGGGCAACCGCCGCGCTCGCCGTCGGGCCCAGCGCCTGGTCGACCAAGACCGCCGCCCAGGGCTGCTCCGGCAACAAAGCGGCCGCGACCTTTTCGTCCGGGAGGATCTGCGTGCGCGCGCCCCAGCGCTGCAGGTGGCGCGCCAAGAGCGAAGCTTCGATGGCGCCCGGCGCGACGATGAGAATATCCTGGCCGCTGAGATCGGGAGCCGCAAATTGCGGCTCGTTCGCGTCGCCGGCGCGCGGCAACGGCACGCTGACGCGGAAAGTCGAACCCTGATCCGGCGCGCTCTCGACGTCGATCGTGCCGCCCATGCTCTCGACGATGCGCTTCGAGATGGCAAGGCCGAGCCCGGTGCCGCCGAACTTGCGTGCCGCGCCGCTGTCGGCCTGCTCGAACTCAAAAAAGACGCGTGCCTGATCTGCCGGCGCAATGCCGATGCCGGTGTCGCGCACCGCGATCGTTATCGTGTCGGGCGGCGAGGCAGGCTCGACAATGATGAAGACGCCGCCTTGCTCGGTGAACTTGATGGCATTGCCGGCGAGATTGAACAGCACCTGGCGCAACCGCGCCGCATCGCCGACGACGCGCGCCGGCAGGCGCTCGTCCACATAGCAGCAGATTTCCAAGCCCTTGAGCTGGGCGCGCGGGCCCAACAGTTCGACCGCTTCTTCGACGAAAGCCGCAAGCCCGAACGGCCGCGCCGCGAAGTCGAGTCGGCCGGCTTCGATCTTCGAGAAATCGAGAATCTCGTCGATCAGGGCGAGCAGTGTGTCGCCGGAATTTTTGACCGCGCTGAGGTAAGTTGTTTGCTCCGCCGAGAGCGGCGTGTCGCGCAACAGATCGGCCATGCCGAGAATGCCGTTCAGCGGCGTACGGATCTCGTGCGACACCATGGCAAGGAAGCGCGACTTTGCGCGGTTTGCCATTTCGGCCTGATCGCGCGCTTCGGCGAGCGCCCGCTCGGCCTCGACCCGGTCGGTGACGTCGCGCCCGACGCTTTGCGTTTCGGTGCCGGCCTCGGAGCGCACCGCAACCTCGCGCCAGGCGATCCAGCGTGCGCCGTCGGGCGAGGTGATTTTCTGGTCATAGGCGCGGGTGCCGTCGGCCAGCGTTGTCGTGTCGCCCCGCTCCAGCACCGGCAAGGTGAAGCTCGTCGCCAACAGACTGCCGCGGCTCTGCCCGGCGAGCGTACAGAACGCGTCGTTGACGTAGGTGATGGCGCCATCGCCGTCGCGCCGGACGATGACATCGTCCTGCGCCTCGAAAAAGCTCTTGGCGCGCTCCTCGGCTTCCTTGATTTGCCAGTTGCGGTCGGCGGCCTCGTCGAGGCGGGTCTCCAGATGCCGCAGCTCTTTTTTCATCCGGTAGATGCGCGACAATAACAGTCCGATGGCGCCGCACGCGCCGCCGAACAGCGCCGAGACGCCGACCGCGAATGTGTAGGGATCGTAGGACCCTCGCTGGCCGATGGTACCGGAAAGAAAGCCGAAGGCGATGCCGAACGCCATCGAGGTGATGGCCAGGGCGCGAACGATGAGCGAGATCAGGCGGCGGGTGATAATGGCGGGTTTTCGCAAAGTGGCGCGCTGCCGCATGGTCCCGTCCCGCTCGGCGCGCGATCTGCGGCCGGCGGCGGCCGTGGTCAGCGCTTTCGTTTTCGTTCGACGCTTGACGCGGATTGTGCCTTATGAACGTTGCGCATCCCTTGCGGGCGCCAAGGGCGTGGAAGTGCGATTGGAGCGAAGGTTGCCGGTTTGTTAACATCGCCCCCGGACCGTCGAGCACGATGGCACGATGCGTTCGGTGCGGCCGGAGAATTCGGATGGATAAAGCGGTTAATAACAGGCGCTCACGCGGGCACACGGCCGGGCCTGCTCGGCCGGAACGGCCGACGCGGGCCGAGGCCGAGGCGGCGGTACGCACGCTCATTCGCTGGGCCGGCGACGATCCCGATCGTGAGGGTTTGCGCGCCACCCCGGCACGGGTGGTACGCGCCTATGAGGAATGGTTTGCCGGCTACAAGGACGAACCGCAGGACTACCTCAAGCGCACGTTCGAGGAGACCGGCGGCTACGATGAAGTCGTGGTGCTGCGCGACATCCGCTTCGAGTCGCATTGCGAGCATCATATCGCGCCGATCATCGGCCGCATCCACATCGGCTACCTGCCGCGCAACCGCGTGGTCGGGATTTCCAAGCTGGCGCGCTTGGTCGAGGTGTATGCGCGGCGGCTGCAGATTCAGGAGAAGCTCACCGCCGAGATCGCGGCGTGCCTCGACGCCGTGCTCAAGCCGCATGGCGTTGCCGTCGTGACCGAGGCCACGCATCAATGCATGACCACACGCGGCGTGCACAAGCCCGGTGTCACCATGGTGACGAGCCGCATGCTCGGCGTGTTCCGCGACCACGCCGAAACGCGCCAGGAATTTTTAGCGGCGATCGGCATGCGCGGCACCGTCCATGTGGCGAACGGGTCGGGCTAAGCTGCGCCGGCTTTAGGCCGCGCGCCGCACCTCGTCGGCCAGCGCCCGATACGATAGCGCCTCAGCCAAGTGCACGCGGCCGACTTTGTCGGCGCCGTCGAGGTCGGCCAGCGTGCGCGCCACGCGCAGCACGCGATGATAGCCGCGCGCCGACAGCCGCATGGCGTCGGCGGCCTCGCGCAACAGCGATAGCCCGCTCCCATCCGGCTTGGCGACGTCTTCCAGTACGGTGGCGGACACCGCGGCGTTGGTCCGCACGTTCGGTAGGCCAATGGCCGCATAGCGAGCCGCCTGCCGCTCGCGGGCGAGCGCCACCCGCTCGGCGATTTCGCGGCTGCCTTCGGTCGGCGGCGGCAGGATGAGGTCGGCGGCAGTGACCGCCGGAACCTCGATGTGCAGGTCGATACGGTCGATCAGCGGCCCCGAAATGCGCGCCTGATAATCGGCGGTGCAGCGACCATTGGGACCGCGGCGGCAGGCATAGCCGGGCTCGTTGGCGCGTCCGCAGCGGCACGGATTCATGGCTGCGACCAGCATGAAGCGCGCTGGATAAGTGACGCGATGATTGGCGCGCGCGATCGAGATCTCGCCGGTCTCCAGCGGCTGGCGCAGCGAATCCAAAACTTGCGGCTGGAATTCGGGCAGCTCGTCAAGAAACAGCACGCCATGATGCGAGAGCGACACCTCGCCGGGCCGTGCGTGCAGTCCGCCACCGACCAGAGCCGGCATGCTGGCGGAATGATGCGGCGAGCGAAACGGCCGGCGATTGGTCAGCGCCCCGCCCTCGATCTCGCCGGCGACCGACGCGACCATCGAGACTTCGAGCAATTCGGCTGGCGCAAGCGGCGGCAGAATGGTCGGCAGCCGCGCCGCCAGCATCGATTTTCCGGCCCCAGGCGGTCCGACCATGAGCAGATTGTGTCCGCCCGCCGCCGCCACTTCGAGCGCGCGCTTGGCGCTCTCCTGGCCCTTGATGTCGGCGAGGTCGAGCACGCCGCCTTCGACCTCCAAAATCTTGGGCTGCGGCCGCGACAGCACCTGCGTGCCCTTGAAATGGTTGGCGAGCGCAATGAGCGAGGATGCAGCGACGATCTCGATGTCGGGGCTGGCCCAGGCGGCTTCCGGCCCGCATTTGGCCGGGCACATCAAACCTTCGCCGCGCGCATTGGCGCCGATCGCAGCCGGCAGCACGCCGGCCACCGGCGCAATGGAGCCGTCGAGGCCGAGTTCGCCGAGCACGGTGAAGCCCGCCAGCGCGTCATGCGGGATGGCGCCGATCGCCGCCATCAGCCCGAGCGCGATCGGCAGATCGTAATGGCTGCCCTCCTTGGGCAGATCGGCGGGCGCAAGATTGATGGTGATGCGGCGCGCCGGCAGCGCCAGCCCAGACGCGATCAAGGCCGAACGCACGCGCTCGCGCGCTTCAGACACGGCCTTGTCGGGCAGGCCGACGATGGTGAAGGCCGGCATGCCGGGTGCGACTTGGACTTGCACGTCCACTGGCCGCAC
>JASHSE010000271.1 GCA_030036975.1 Xanthobacteraceae bacterium
CGTGGCGGGGCATTTTTGGCTCTCCTTGCTCCATCGGCTGGAGGCTGTTGGCTGCATGACATATATCACGGCCCCCGCAGCATTTGCTAAGACCCTGCCATGACGCCGACCGACATGCCCGAAAACCCCCTTTTGGCCGAGTGGAACACGCCGGACAGCGTGCCGCCCTTCGGCCATATCAGCCCCAAACATTTCCGCACCGCTTACGCGCGTGCGCTCGCCGAGCACGAGGCCGAGATCGCCGCCATTGCGGCCGATCCGGCGCCGCCGAGCTTCGCCAACACCATCGCCGCGATGGAGCGGAGCGGCCGCGCGCTGACCCGCGTCAGCAACGTCTTCCACGTGCTGGTGGGCGCGCATAGCAACGACGCCCTGCTCGAGATCGAGCGCGACATCGCCCCGCAGATCGCGCGCCATTTCAACGCCATCCACACCAATGCGGCGCTGTTCCGCCGCGTCGATGCGCTGGCGCGTACGGCCGACATGCTCGGCCTGTCCGCCGAACAGAAGCGCGTGCTGGAGCGCTATCACATAACCTTCCGCCGTGCCGGCGCCGGGCTCGACGCCGCGGCCAAGAAGCGCCTGGCAGAGATCATCGAGCGCCTCGCGGCGCTCGGCACTGCCTTCAGCCAAAACGTGCTGGCTGACGAGCAGGCCTTCGTGCTGCCGCTGCACGGCGAGGCGGAGCTCATCGGGCTGCCCGGCTTCATGCGCGAAGCCATGAAGGCCGAGGCCAAGGAGCGCGGCCTCGACGGCTATGCGCTCACCCTGTCGCGATCGAGCGTCGAATCGTTTTTGCAATTTTCCGAACGCCGCGACCTGCGGGAGAAAGCGTTCCGGGCCTTCATCATGCGCGGCGACAACGGTGGCCCAACCGACAACAAGGCGGTCATCGCCGAAATGGTGCGGCTGCGCGCCGAGCGCGCCCGGCTGCTCGGCTTTGCGGATTTCGCCCATTACCGGCTCGACGACGCCATGGCGAAGACGCCCGACGCCGTGCGCGGCCTGCTCGACACGGTCTGGACCCGTGCGCGGCAAAAGGCGCTAGCCGACCGCGACGATCTGCAAGCGCTGATCCAGGAGAGCGGCGGCAATTTCAAGCTGGCGCCGTGGGACTGGCGTTACTACGCGGAAAAGCTGCGGCAACGGCGCTGCGAAATCGATGAGGCCGCCGTCAAGCCGTATCTCAGCCTGGACCGCGTGATCGAGGCTGCCTTCCATACGGCAGGGCGGCTGTTCGGTCTCACCTTCCGGCCGCTGCGCGAGGTTCCGGTCTGGCATCCCGACGTGCGGGTCTGGGAAGTGCGCGGCCGCGACGCGGCGCCGATCGGGCTATTCTTCGGCGACTATTTCGCACGGCCGTCCAAGCGCAGCGGCGCCTGGATGACCTCGCTGCGCGACCAGGAAAAGCTCGCCGGCGAGGTGCGGCCGCACATCGTCAATGTCTGCAATTTTGCCAAGGCCGCCGACGGCGAGCCGACGCTGCTCAGCTTCGACGACGCCCACACGCTGTTTCACGAATTCGGCCACGCCCTGCACGGGCTGCTTTCCAACGTGACATACCCGGAAATTGCCGGCACCAACGTCGCCACCGACTTTGTCGAACTGCCGTCGCAGCTTTACGAGCATTGGCTCGAACAGCCGGATTTATTGCGCCGCTTCGCGCTGCATTATCGGACCGGCGAGCCGATGCCCGAAGCGCTGCTGCAGCGGCTGATCGCAGCGCGCAATTTCAATCGCGGCTTTGCCACGGTCGAATACGTCGCCTGCGCGATGGTCGACCTCGATTTCCATTCGCTGTCCGAGCCGCGCGACGTCGATCCCGCCGCGTTCGAGGCTGATGCGCTCGGCCGCATCGGCATGCCGGAGGAGATCGCGATGCGGCACCGGCCGCCGCATTTCGCCCATATCTTCGCCGGCGGCGGCTATGCGGCCGGCTATTACAGCTACATGTGGTCGGAAGTGCTCGATGCCGACGCGTTCGAAGCGTTCGAGCAAACCGGCGACGTGTTCGATCCCGCTACGGCGAAGCGGCTGCATGATTTCATCTACGCCGCCGGCGGCTCGCGCGATCCGGCCGAGGCCTACAAGGCATTTCGCGGCCGCCTGCCGAGCGCCGATGCGCTCCTGCGCAAGCGCGGCTTTGCCGACACCGCGAAGGTGACCGCGTGATGCGGCCGACACCGATCCGCTCGTTCCCGCGACCCGCCTACGCTCGCTTGGCGAGCTACGGCGGGTTTGCAGTCCGCCGAAGCGTATCGCGCGAAGGCGGAAAGCGGGGACCCAGTAGCCTCACTGCAATCGGTGCGCGCTCCCTCTGGATTCCCGCTTGCGCGGGAATGAGCGGAAGCATGGGCTGACCACATGGACCTGCACAGCGCCGGTCATCGCCGCGGTGTGGTCTGCGCGCCGCATTTTTCCGCCGTCGAGGATGGCCGCGCGGTTCTCGCCGAGGGCGGCAATGCGCTCGAAGCCATGGTGGCGATGGCAGCGACCATCGCTGCGGTCTATCCGCACATGAATCATCTGGGCGGCGACGGTTTTTGGCTGATCCACGAACCGTCGGGCCGCATACGCGCCATCATGGCGGCCGGCCCGGCCGGGTACGAGGCACGGCCCGAACTCTACCGCGAAAACGACGAGACCATTCCGCCGCGCGGTCCGCTCGCCGCGCTCACCGTGCCAGGCGCCGTCGGCGGCTGGATGCAGGCGCTCGAAGCAGCCCGTGTGCATGGCGGCAAGCTGCCGCTTAAGATTCTGCTCAGCCCCGCCGTCGGCCATGCCCGCAACGGCTACAAGGTCACGCGCAGCCAGAACCGGCTCACCGCGACCTATCTCGCCGAACTGTCGGGCGTGCACGGCTTTGCCGCGACCTTTCTCTTAGAAGGCAAGACACCGGCCGTGGGCGCCACGCTCAAGCAAGAAAGGCTTGCCGACACCTTGGCGCATATCGCCGACGCCGGGCTTGACGATTTTTATCGCGGCGACGTCGGCCGCGAGATTGCGGTCGATCTCGAACGGCTCGGCAGTCCGGTCACCCGCGATGACCTCAAGCAATACGCCGCCACGCTCGCCGAGCCGCTGCGCATCACGCTGCCGGCCGGCGCCCTCTACAACACCGACGCACCGACGCAGGGCGTGGTGTCGCTGATGATCCTCGCTTTGTTCGAGCGCCTCCGCGTCACCACGGCCGAGGGTTTCGATCACGTCCATCTGTTGGTCGAAGCCACCAAGCGGGCGCTGCGCGTGCGCGACCGCGCCGTGACCGATCCGCACTGGCTGCCGCAACCATTGGAGCGTTATCTCGACGAGCGTTTCATCGCCGGCGAAGCGATGAAGATCGACCGCCGCAAGGCGGCGCCGTGGGTGCCTCGCGAGGGCGAGAGCGACACGGTCTGGATGGGCGCCGCCGACACCGGCGGCCTCGTCGTGTCCTACATCCAGTCGCTGTACTGGGAATTCGGCTCCGGCTTGGTGCTGCCGCGCACCGGACTGTTGATGCAGAACCGCGGCGCCAGTTTTTCGCTCGAAGCCGGCGCGCTCAACCTGCTCGCGCCCGGACGGCTGCCGTTCCACACGCTCAATCCGGCGCTCGCGGTGCTTGGCGACGGCCGCATCATGGCCTATGGCTGCATGGGCGGCGACGGCCAGCCGCAGACGCAGAGCGCGCTGTTCACCCGCCACGTCAATTTTCGCCAACCGCTCGCCGACGCCATCGACCGGCCGCGCTGGGTGTTGGGCCGGACCTGGGGCAGCCCGCGCACCACCTTGCGCCTCGAGCCACGGTTCGACGGCCATCTCATCGAGGCGCTCGGCGCCGCCGGCCATGACATCGAAGTTTTGGACGAGCCCTACTCCGACGTCATGGGCCACGCCGGCGCCGTGGTGCTGCATGCCAACGGCGCTTGCGAAGGCGCCCACGATCCGCGTGCGGATGGCGGCGCGGCGGGGGTTTAGGGAAAGACGACGTGTGCGCACCCCGATCGACCGCTGATCAGAGCACCCAATTTTCAATGGACAATCCCGGAATATCGCGGAAATCGGCTACATTGTTAGTCGCGAGAACGCAGCCGCTGCTGATCGCGTGCGCCGCAATCATGCGATCGTAGTCTCGTCCTCTCACCCAGCCGCATTGCGCAATAATGCTGCCATACACAACGGCTGCCGCAGCATCAAACGGCAGGACCGGCAACCCCCGGAGCAAGACCTCCAGACGCTTGTGCCTGATGGCGGTGAACTTGGAATCTTTGTAGATGCCACGCTGCAATTCTGCGAGGCTCAATGCAGACAACAGCACCTCGTTGCCGTGCTCGACTAATTTTTCAAGCACGGATTCGGTGCCGTCCCGAGCATGGATTGCGATATTGGTATCTATCAGGTACGGCACAGCCGTAACGCCGAAAACTAGTCGCGCCGACGAACAGGAACTTGGATTGGCTGCCGTTTTTCAACGCTTCGAGGTTTCGGCATCCGCCGGAGCGCCGCTACAACCTCGCTCATGCTGTTGCGGGCCGGAAAAATCGTGATGACGTCGCCAAGGCGACTTATTTCCAAATCCATATCGGTGTCGGAATAGGCTAGTTCCGCCGGAATACGGATTGCTTGGCTATTGCCGGATTTGAAGGCACGAGTCCGCAGCATGAACGGTCTCCATTTTTTATAATGTAATACGCCGTCAGAGCCGCGTCAATCCTCGTATATACATCGGCCCAACCCTTAATTTGATTGCATCGGCCGCAGCCCCAACCGCTCCATCAATTCGCGATCGCGGTCCGGCCCCGGATTCGGCGTCGTCAACAGCTTCGGCCCGTAGAAGATCGAATTGGCGCCGGCGAGAAAGCACAATGCCTGCGTCTCGTCGCTCATGTCCTCGCGGCCGGCGGAGAGCCGCACCACCGCGCGCGGCATGGTGATGCGGGCGGCCGCGATGGTGCGGACGAATTCCAGCGGTTCAAGCTTCGACTCGTCGGCGAGCGGCGTGCCGGCGACGCGCACCAGCATGTTGATCGGCACCGATTCCGGATGCGCCGGCAGGCTCGCCAAGGTCGCGATCATGCCGACGCGGTGTTCGCGCGTCTCGCCCATGCCGACGATACCGCCGCAGCAGACGTGGATGCCGGCGGCGCGCACGTGGTCGAGCGTCGCCAGGCGATCCTGGTAAGTGCGGGTGGTGATGATCTCGCCATAAAACTCCGGCGCGGTGTCGAGGTTGTGATTGTAATAATCGAGGCCGCTGTCCTTGAGCCGGTGCGCCTGCGCGGCGCTGAGCATGCCGAGCGTCGCGCAGGTCTCGAGCCCCAAAGCCTTGACGCCCTCGACCATGGAGCACACGGCGTCGAGGTCGCGGTCCTTCGGCTCGCGCCACGCGGCGCCCATGCAGAAGCGGCTGGCGCCGGCCGCTTGCGCGGCGCGTGCCGCGTCAAGCACGGCATCGCGGCTCATCAGCTTCTCGGCGCGCACGCCGGTGTCGTAGCGGGCGCTCTGCGGACAATAGGCGCAATCCTCCGGACAGCCGCCGGTCTTGATCGACAACAGCGTC
>JASHSE010000032.1 GCA_030036975.1 Xanthobacteraceae bacterium
TTCGTAGCCCGGGTGAGCGAAGCGATACCCGGGGCCGAGAGTGAAGATTGCAATGCCGCTCCCGGATATCGCTTCGCTCATCCGGGCTACAGGAATGCGCCAAGCGTGATCGAGCCGAAGCCGGTCCTACCGCCCGGCCTTAAAAGTTCGGCGTGACGCGATCAAAAACGCTCGGCGTCTTTTTCCGTGCCGTGCCGCAAAACTCGGATGCGAAAAACCGCATCGCGAGAACGAGAGTCTATGTCTTCCTCTGCAGCGAAGGGGAAAGGAACGGAGAAGGTAAAGGATGCAGTTACCCGATCAACCGCGCGATCGCGGCGACCGCGCCGACCGTGACCAGCGCCGTCGACAGCCACAGAGCGCTGATCAGGAGCCAGACCGGCCTGGCCTTGCGAACGGCGAACAAAGTCGCGTCGTCGGCGCGAGTCTCGGTCCAAGTCTCGGTCCAAGTCTCGTTCCAGGTCTCGAGTCCCGGCTGCGCCCGGCGCAATGCGGCCGCGGCGCGCTCGATCTCGGCGATGTCGCGCGCGAACTGCTCGTTCGCCCGGACCACGCCGATATCCCCTTCGACCTCGTAGTCCGCATCGGCAAGCGCCGCAGGTTCGGCGAAATCGATGGCATCGCCGCCGCGCGTGCCGGACCGGTCGCTGCGATAATGCTCCGCCATGGCGCCACCTGTGTTGTCGCCGGAGTCCTAATCGACCGGGCGGCGCGGCGCGACGTTCATCGCGTGCTAACCTTAACGTGGGCGGCCGGCGCGCCTATATGGGCCGCACTTGCCCTCCGGCACGGGGGTTTTCCGGCCTCGCTCGCCGCTGTCGCATTTTGCGGCTATGGTGTTGCACGCGGCCGCAACAGTCCGATTGCCGGATCGGGCGGTGGCGTATGCCGAAGGGAGCGCAGCCATGAGCACTTCGACCATTATCGTGATTGCCGTCATCGTGGTGATCGTGTTGTGGGCGATCAGCGTCTACAACGGGCTCGTCACGATGCGGCAACGGGTCAACGAGGCGTTCGCCGATGTCGACGTGCAGCTGCGCCAACGCCACGACCTCATCCCCAACCTGGTCGAGACGGTGAAGGGCTATGCGGCACACGAACGCGGCACCCTCGACGAGGTGGTCAAGGCGCGCAATGCGGCGGTCGCCGCCCAGGGACCGACGCAGCAGGCCGCCGCCGAGAACATGCTGTCGGGCGCGCTGCGCCAGCTGTTTGCGCTGTCGGAAGCCTACCCGGATCTGAAGGCCAACACCGAGTTCCAGCAATTGCAGGCCGAACTCACCGATCTCGAGAACAAGATCGCGGCGTCGCGGCGCTTCTTCAACAACGCGGTGCAGGAATACAATACCTCGATCCAGCGATTTCCCGCCGCCTTGTTCGCCACCTCGTTCGGCTTCACGCCGAAGGACTTTTTCGATCTCGGCACCGACCGGCAGGCCGAGCTGCAGGCGCCGCAGGTCAAGTTCTAAAACGCAGGACCGCGCTCAAGCGCCATGGCTGCTTACGGCCTCTATACGCACATCCAATCGAACCGGCACCGTTCGATCGCGCTGCTCGTCGGCCTGTTCCTCCTGGTCTACGTGCTGGTCTATGCCGGTGCGCTCGCCGCCGCGGCACTGTCGGTCCGTGCCGATCTCAACACGCTGTTGCAGCTCGCCTGGATCGACCTCCTCAAGGCGGCGCCGCTGGCGACGCTCGGCACCGCGGCTTGGATCGTCATCGCCTATTATTTCCATCAGAGCATGATCGACGCGCTCACCGGCGGCCGCGAGGTGACGCGCACCGAAATGCCGCGGCTCTACAATCTATTGGAAAACCTCTGCGTCTCGCGCGGCATCACCATGCCGAAACTCAAGGTCATGGAGAGCGACGCACTCAACGCTTTTTCCACCGGCATGAACGAGAAGCAGTACGCCATTACGGTGACGACGGCACTGCTAGACCGGCTCGACGATGCCGAGATGGAGGGCGTGCTCGGCCACGAGCTGACCCACATCCGCAACGGCGACGTGCGCCTAATGGTGATCGCCGTGATCATCGCCGGCGTGGTTTCGTTCTTCACCGAGCTGATCTTCCGGCTGTGGTTCTACAACAGCTTTTCGTTCGGCCGCTCGCGCTCGTCCGGCGATCGCGAGGGGGGCGGCGGCGCGGGCCTGGCGATCCTCATTGCCATCGCGCTCCTGGTGGTCGCCTACGTGCTGTCGTTCATCATCCGGCTCGCGTTGTCGCGGGCGCGCGAATATTTGGCCGACGCCGGTTCAGTGGAGCTGACGCAAAATCCCGACGCCATGATCTCGGCGCTGCGCAAGATCGAGGGCCGCGGCGAGCTCCCGAACGCCACTTCCGCGGTGATGGAACTGTGCGTCGACAATCCGCGCGAGGGTTTTGGCGAGCTGTTCGACACCCATCCGACGGTGGAGGACAGGGTCGCGGCGCTGGTCAAGTATGCCGGCGGGCACGATCCCGGACCGATCGCATTGCCGCAGCCGGGGCAGGACGAAACGCCGGCCGATTCCGCCGAGCCGCCGGCCGCGGGACCCTGGGGTGCAGCCGAGAACGCCGACGGCAGCGCCGCGGCATCCGATGACCAGCGCGCCGCACCCGAGCAGCAGTCGCCGCCGCCTTTACCCGGTCCGTGGGGTCCGCATAGCGGCTAACCGCAATCGCGTCACATTTTGCTTTCCGACTGGCGAGCCGCGCGCGAATCACAGCGGGGTATAACGTCGCTCGCCGCCTTCCAAACCGCCCTTCGGCTGTGTAGAAACGATTCATGGTGTAGGGGACGCGACGCTCCTGCTTGGCAGCCTGCTGCATGGGACCGGTGCAGCCGCCGGTCCAATCGACCGGCGCCGCGTCAGCGAGGGGAAAGTCATGACCAAGCCAGCTGTCATCGTGGTCGGCGCCGACAAAGGCGGGGTCGGCAAGACCACCGTGGCGCGCACGCTGCTCGATTACTTCACAGCCCATCATACCCCGACGCGCGCCTTCGATAGCGAAGCGCCGAAAGGAACGCTGCGGCGCTTCCATCCCGACGTGACCGAGGTCGTCGACGTCACCTTGATTCCCGACCAGATGAAGATTTTCGACACCCTGTCGAGCGTCGAGGCGCAGGTGACGGTGATCGACGTGCGCGCCGGCCTGTTGTCGCCGACCTTGCGCGCGCTGCGCGACATCGGCTTCCTCGAAGCGGTGAAGAAGGGGCAGATCACGTTGGCGGTGTTCCACATCCTCGGCTCCTCGATCGCCTCGCTCAACGAGATCGAAGACACCGCGCCGTTTACCACCGACGCCAGGTATTTTCTGGTCAAGAACTACGTCAACAATACGAGCTTCTTCGAATGGGATCAGGCGACTCATTCGAATTACTTCAAGAAGCTCAAGGATGCAGTCGAGATCACCATCCCGAAGCTTAACGAGATGGCATACGAGCAGGTCGAGCTTGCCTCGGTGCCGTTCCTCACCTTCGTCGCCAACAAGGGGCCCAATGGCGACGCCGCCAATTACTCGTTCGTGCTGCGCGGCTATGTCCGGCACTGGCTCGGCAACGTCTGGGCTGAATACGACCGCATCAAGCTCAACGACATCATCGCCGCGGCCGCAGCGGCCAGCGGTCCACGCGTGCAGGCGGCGCGCTCGTAACTCTCCGCTGCCATGCTGCAGCCGAGGTCAATTTACATTGTCGCCTCGCCGCGGCCGCGCGTCGGCAAGACGCTCCTGGCGCGCCTGCTGATCGAGTTCTTCCGCGCGGCCGACCGTCCGCTTGCCGCTTACGATCTCAATCCGCGCGAACCGGTGCTGGCCGGCTATTTTCCGCGCCTGGTGCGGCCGATCGACATCGCCGACACGCGGGGCCAGATGACGTTGTTCGACCAACTGATCGCCTCCCAATCGGTCACGCGCGTGATCGATCTTGGTTACAAGCCGTTCGATCAGTTCTTCGCCGTGATGGCCGAGATCGGCTTCGTGCAGGAGGCGCGGCGGCGCATGATCGAGCCCATCGTGTTGTTCGTGACCGAGCACGCCGCTTCGACCGTGCGGACCTACGCCAATTTACGGCAGCTTGTCCCGGACGCCACGTTCGTGCCGGTGCACAACGAAGCCGTGTCGGTGACGTTCGACAAGGAAGACTTTCCGCCGACGCGCGCGGAGTACCGCATGATCCGCGTGCCGCGGCTGTCGCCGATCGTACGCGGCGTCGTCGACCGGCCGAGCTTCTCGTTCAGCGCCTACATGGTGGCGACGGCGGGCGGTCCGACCGAAATCCATGAGTGGATCGGCACCATCTTCGCCGAATTCCGCGAGCTCGAATTGCGCCTCTTGATGGGCAAGCTCGCCGCATCGCTGTCGCGCGGCGGCGCACCGGCATGGCGGGGGCGCGGGGGGCCCTAGCCGCCCCGCGGCGGTTAATGGCCCTCGAAACTGACGAGCGTGCGCACCGGGATGCCGAGCTTCTCGATTTTCTTGGCACCGCCGAGGTCCGGCAGGTCGATGATGAAGCAGGCGGCGCGCACATTGGCGCCGATCTGCTGCAAGAGCTTGCAGGCCGCCTCGGCGGTGCCGCCGGTGGCGACCAGATCGTCGACCAGGATCACCCGCTCGCCGCGCATCACCGCATCCTCGTGCATCTCCATCTCGTCGAT
>JASHSE010000272.1 GCA_030036975.1 Xanthobacteraceae bacterium
GCGACGAGTTTTTCGGCCGGCTCGGCGCGCCGGCTGTTTCTCTTGACCTACGCGGTCGGCACCGTGGTCACCGCGTTCCTGTCGAACGACGCCACCGCGGTGGTGCTCACCCCCGCGGTCGCCGCCGCGGCGCGCGCCGCCGGCGCAGAGCGGCCGCTGCCGTATCTGTTGATCTGCGCGTTGGTCGCCAACGCCGCGTCGTTCGTGCTGCCGATCTCCAACCCGGCCAATCTCGTGATCTACGCAAGCCGCATGCCGCCGCTCTTGCACTGGCTGCCGCAATTTGCGCTGCCGTCGGCGCTGGCGATCGTCGCCACCTATGGGCTGTTGCGATGGACGCAGCGCGAGGCGCTGCGCCAAACCATCGCCGGCGCCGTGCCGCTGCCGCATCTGTCCGGCGGCGGCAAAATCGCGGCGGCCGGCATCGCCGCCACCGCCATCGTGCTGCTCACCGCCTCGGCGCTCGACGTTGCGCTCGGCCTGCCGACCTGCATCGCCGGCGCGCTCACCGCCACTATCGTGCTGATCCGCCGGCCGAGCCACGCCCGGCAGGTCATCGTCGAGATTCCGTGGGCGATCCTGCCGCTGGTTGCCGGACTGTTCGTGCTGGTCGAAGCGTTGGCGCAGACCGGCGCGATCGCGGCGCTCGGCGGCGCGTTGCGCGACGCCGCGGCGCATTCCATCGCGACTGCGGCCTGGAGCGCCGGCATCGCCGTCGCGCTCGCCAGCAACCTCGCCAACAATCTGCCGGTCGCCCTGATCGCCGGCAGCGCGCTTCATGCCGATCACACCGCTGAGCCTATCACCCGCGCGGTGCTGATCGGCGTCGATCTCGGCCCGAACCTGTCCGTCACCGGCTCGCTCGCCACCATCCTCTGGCTCACGGTTTTGCGCCGCGAAGGCCAGCGCATCAGCGCCGGCGCCTTCTTGCGAATAGGCGCTATCGTCATGCCGCCGGCGCTGCTGCTCGCCATCGCCGGCGCGTTACTTTTGGGTTGAAGCGGCGCGCGAGGTCAAACTCTTCCTCCCCCTGAAAGGGGGAGGAAGACGAGCGTCCGGCGGCGCTCCAGTCCAGGTCGACGCGGTCGCGCAGCAGGACGGTTGACCTCGAGACGAAAGCCGTCGCTTTATACTTGCTTCGCCGGGGTCGCCGGTACTTCAGGAGATGATTCTTGCGTATTGCCATCATGGGATCGGGCGGCGTCGGCGGCTATTTCGGCGCGCGGCTGCAGAAGGGCGGCGCCGACGTGGCATTCATCGCCCGCGGCGCGCATCTTGCCGCCATGCGCGCCAACGGGCTCGCAATAGAAAGCGCGCACGAGCCGATCCGCCTGCCAAAGGTCAACGCCACCGACGATCCGAAGGACATCGGCCCGGTCGACATCGTGCTGTTCGCAGTGAAACTTTGGGATACCGAAAGCGCGGCGCATTCGCTCAAGCCGATCGTCGGGCCGAATACCGGTATCATCTCGCTGCAGAACGGCGTGCAGAAGGACGACGTGTTGCGCGGCATTTTCGGCGCCGGCGCGGTGCTGGGCGGCGCAGCCTACATGGCGACGACGATCGGCCGGCCCGGCATCATCGTGCAGACCGGCACCATGCAGCGCATGGTATTCGGCGAATACGACGGCCGGCGCTCGGCCCGCGCGCAGGCGCTGCTCGAGGCAGCGCGCGGAGGCGGCATCAATGCCGAGATCAGCGACGACATCCGCCGCGCGCTGTGGGAGAAATATGTGTTTCTGGTCGCGCTGTCGGGCGCTACCACCAGCATGCGGGTGCCGCTCGGCCCGATCCGCAGCCATCCGCGCACGCGGCAATTCGCGCTCGATCTGATGCGCGAGGCGGTCGCCGTCGGCCGCGCCCAGGGCGTCGCCCTGTCGGAGGATTTCGTCGCGCAGCGCTTTGCCTTCATCGACGGATTGCCGGCCGACATGACGTCGTCGATGCATCACGATCTGCAGCGCGGCCAGCGCCTCGAATTGGCCTGGCTGAGCGGCGGGGTCGCCGACATGGGCGCCGCGCTCGGCGTGCCGACGCCGGCCAACCGCGCCGTCTACGACATTCTCGTTCTGCACGCCGACGGCCGCCGCAACGATGCGGCGCCGGAGCGGTCATGAGCGCGATCGATACGCTGCTTCTTCCGCTCATTCCCGCGAAAGCGGAAATCCAGTGCTGGGTCCCCGCTTTCGCGGGGACGAGCGGATGGTGAAAACCGGAGAGATGCTTGAACTACGACGAAAACCTCACGACCGAGCGGCCGACCTTCGTCACCCATCTGGAATGCGCCGCGACCGGCGAACGGCACGCCGCCGACGCGGTGCATAATCTGTCGCGCGCCGGCAAGCCGCTGTTGGTGCGCTACGATCTCGCCGGCGTCAAAAAAGCGCTGAGCAAACAGGCGCTCGCCGAACGGCCGCCCGACCTGTGGCGCTATCGTGAACTTCTTCCCGTGCGTCGCGTGAAAAACATCGTCAGCCTCGGCGAGGCGATGACACCGTTGTTGGCGCTGCGGAAGCTTGGCAAAAAACTCGGTGGCGGCGACATTCTGGTCAAGGACGAAGGCCGCCTGCCGACCGGCTCGTTCAAGGCGCGCGGCTTGGTGATGGCGGTGTCGATGGCGAAAGCGTTCGGCATCAAGCACATGGCGATGCCGAGCAATGGCAATGCCGGCGCGGCGCTCGCCGCCTACGCGAGCCGCGCCGGCATCCGCTCCACGGTGTTCTGTCCCGAAGACACGCCGGAAGTGAATTTGAGCGAGATCGCGCTGCAAGGCGCGCGCGTCTATCGCGTCAACGGCTTGATCGACGATTGCGGAAAAATCGTCGCCGAGGGCAAGGCCAAGGTCGGCTGGTTCGACACCTCGACGCTCAAGGAGCCGTACCGGATCGAAGGCAAGAAGACGATGGGCCTCGAGCTCGCCGAGCAGCTCGGCTGGAGCGTACCCGACGTGATCTTTTATCCGACCGGCGGCGGCACCGGGCTGATCGGCATGTGGAAGGCATTCGCCGAGCTCGAGGCGATCGGCTTCATCGGCCCAGAGCGCCCGCGCATGGTCGCAGTGCAGGCGTCCGGCTGCGCCCCGATGGTGCGCGCCTACGAGGCCGGCGCCGAGCACGCGCCGCGCTGGGAGGATGCCTATACGATCGCGTCCGGCATCCGCGTGCCGCAGGCGATCGGCGATTTTTTGATTCTGCGCGCGGTGCGCGAGGGCGGCGGCTTCGCCATCGCGGTACCCGACGAGGCCATCGCGGCGGCGCTCGACGAGGTGGCGCGCGAGGAGGGCTTGCTGCTCTGTCCGGAAGGCGCCGCGACCTACGCGGCGTACAAGCAAAGCCTCGCCGACGGCCGCGTCTCGCGCAGCGAGTGCGCGGTACTGTTCAATTGCGCCACGGGGCTGAAATATCCGCTGCCGCCGATGCGCCAAACGCTGGACCGCCACCAGCCGATCGATTTCGCGGCGTTGTCGTAGCGTTCTTGTAGCCCGCATGAGCGCAGCGATATGCGGGAACAGAGCTGCCGACAAAGCTTATCCCGGATGTCGCTTCGCTCATCCGGGCTACGTCATCAAAAAAACCCGAGCGACTCGCAGCCGGTGCCGGCCTGGAAGCTCGTCTTGTGGCGGCGGTTGGGAATATCGACGACGTGGACCGAGCCGTCGCCCTGGCAGGCCACGAACAATTCGTCGCCGCGGAACGCCATGTCCATCGGCTGGCTGCCGACCGCAATCGCGGTCTGGTCGCGAAACGACGGCTCGATCAGGCTGACCGTGTCGCTGTTGAGACTGGTGACGCCGATCAAACTGTTGTCGGGTGCGTAACGGGCGATCTGCGCCGCCTTGGGCACGTCCTTGAGCACGACCTCGTCGCGCACTTTGCCGGCTTGCGTATCGATCAAAAACAAGGTCGGCTGCGCGTCGTCGACGGCGACGACGGTGCGGCCGTCGGCCGAGATGGCGATGCCGGCGAGCGGCCGCGGCGTCTTGATCTTGCCGATGAGTTTGCGCGCCGGCAGGTCGATCACCGAGACCGTGCCGTCCTCCTCGTTCTCGGTATAGAGGCGCCGGCCGTCCGGCGCGATGATCAGGCGATGGCCGTTGGTCGAGCCGGAATCGATCGCGCCTACGACTGTGTTGTTTGCCGGATCGATCATCGCCACCACCGCGCTGTTCTCGCAGGTGATATAGATGAGCCCGTCCGGGCCGAGCTTGAGCGTATGCGGGGCGACGTAGGGCGCAAGGTCGATGGTGGCGACGTGGGCGCGCGCGTGCAGATCGAACACGCAGAGAAAATGCTGCGGATTGGGATTGCGGCCGTGGATGCCGTCGCCGAAGATCGGCACGTAAGCCCGGCCGGTTTCCGGCACGATGAGCAGTTCATGGACGGTCTTCGGAAAGCCGTCGATCACGATTTCGGTCGCGTAGGTCGCCGGATCGAGAAACAGGACCTTGGCGCCCATCTTGTCGACCGCGATCATGCCGTGCGAGTTTGTTGCGTTCGCCATCGCTGTTCCCTGCCGTCATTCCGGGGCCGAGCCAACGGGTCCGGCCCGAAGAGGGGTACCCCATCGCGCTTGCGCGATGGGGACCCCGGGCCGGCCCGATGACAAGCTCCGCGAGGAGCCCGGAATCCATAGCCACAGCCACATGGATCCACATGGATAATGACTCAGGCCTTCAAGAACGTCACTATCGGTGAATATGGATTCCGGGCTCGCGCCTTTGGCGCGCCCCGGAATGACGAGTAGAGGACCATCCATGAATGCCGTCGCGTCACGCAACATAAAATTTCTCGGCCATACCGACCAGGGCGGCCGCGGCGACGGCGTCCAGGTCATGGTCAACAACGGCTTCGCCTATGTGGGCCACGGCTTTTCCAACGGCATCACCGTCATCGACGTGCGCGATCCGACGAAGCCGAAGCCGGTGAATTTCATGCCCTGCCCGCCGAATACGCGAGCCCATCATCTGCAGACCCACGGCGACCTGTTGCTGGCGGTCAACGGGCCGAGCGTGTGGACCATGCAGGTGAGCCACGAATCGTATTTCCAGGGCACCTCGGGCGACGCGCTGGCGGGACAAAAGTTCACCACCGGACTGCGCGTCTACGACCTGGCGCGGCCGGAAGCACCGCGCGAAA
>JASHSE010000273.1 GCA_030036975.1 Xanthobacteraceae bacterium
ATCTCAAGCGGCGCATTTCAGAGGCCGAGGCGATGCAGCGAGCGGCCGCATTGGCGCTTGAGCAGCGCACAGCAGAGTTGTGGGCTGTAAGGTCTCAATTGCAGAGCGTCTATAAGACTCGCTCCTGGCGAATGACCGCGCCGCTGCGGAAGGCCGCTGCGTGGCTGAAGCGTCCTGCTTCGAGGGCGTGATATCCACACCCTGGCCGATCCGCACGCAAATCCGCGGCCTGAGCTCCGTTGGCCGCAAGGCCGCTGAGCGGACTACCACACCGCGGCAAAGTGCAGAGCGGCCAGCGGGCGGCCCACTTCCCCCGGGCGCAGCGCTGGCCGAGCCGTTCGAAAGGCGAACGAATGCACAGCCGACTGTCGTCCACGGCCGCGGCCGGCGCGACGGCCTCTTGAACTCCGTCCCGCTATTGCTGCGGCATTGCAGCCGGGGTGGCGCCACCTGTGGTGCTGGAACCGATCTTGTTGTGGCCGTCGCTCAGGTAGCTTCCCCCGCCGCCGAATGCGGTTCCAGCGTTATAGAAGCTATTGTTGCTGACGTTGACAGGGACGGAAGTGCCGGACGCAGCACTAATCGCCGTGGTGGTGGTTGTAAAAATCGAGCTGTCGATATCGAGAGTCGAGCCCGACGCGGCTTGCGCCCCGATAGACAAATCCTGAAAGTTGGAATTGCTGACGGCTATCGCGCCGTTAGTGCCGGCACTGACGCCAATTTGGGCTTGAGTACCGCCACTGCGGGTGCCGGCGAAACTAGAATCATACACCTGAACGATCCCGACACCGCCAGACGAACCGCTCACGCTGATGCCGATCGGGTTGTTGAAGAACGTCGAATTGCGCACCTGCACCGCCACGACAGAGCCGGTCGGCGAGACGGTGATGCCGCTGGTGTTAAAACCGATGAAGGCGCAGGTGTCGCAGACGACCTGCGCTGCCGAGCTGACGCTGAGGCCGGTGACGCCGGCATTGCCGGGAGCGCTGCCGTTGCCGAGCAAGCCCTGGAACCGGATATTCTTGATGACGACCACGTCGGTCGATCCGGCGGCAACGTTGATGCCGTTGGTGCCGGCGACCAGAACCGAGGCGACTGCGCCGCCGCCGCCGTCGATGGTGATCGACTTGGTGATGGTCAGCGCGCCGAAGCCGCCAGCGTCAAGGTTGTCGATCTCGCCGCCGGCCGCGGTCTTGGCAATGGCGCCGGCAAAGGTCTTGCACGGCGCGGTGCGGCTGCACGGATTGGCGTCGTCGCCGACGCCGGAGACCCACGTCCGCGTCGCCTGGGCGTGAGCCGGTGCGGTGTAAAGCGCGGATACGAGGGTCGTCCCCAAGATAGCCAAAGCTAGCGCAATCTTCCTCATGTCACTCCTCCCACATGGCGACCTTATCGGCCGCCAAACGATGGATTGCCCTGCCGTGGAATAGCCCCAGCAATCCCGAGATGTCAGCGCAGAGCCGTCGGATAGTTCGCGCGGCGTTCATATCCGCGCCACCATCCCGCCATCATACCAACACCACTGCGACGGGCAAGCCCGCGAAACGGGAGCCGGTGCAACGTGCTTACCATGCCACGAGCTTGTCGCGGGCTTGGCAAGCCTTTGACGGCGCTGTCGATTTTGACTTCGCGGACGCTCGGCACGCCATGCGCTGCAGCGCCGCATGGCCGATGGAAGCATCACCGGTGCAGGCGTCTTCGCTGTTGGTGCAGAAACAGCGCAAAGCCATCGTACAGGACAAGCCTTAGTCTTGCTGAGTCAAAAGTTCGGAGTGCCCATCAAGATGCTGCCGGAAACGCGGCGCTCATGGACCTGCCCTCCCCCCTTGCGGGAGAGGGCAACGCAGGACGCGCAACAAACTCGGCTCGGTGAGGGTTGCGGCCGCGACCCTCACCCACTTTTGTTGTTGAACCGCCGAGTCGCCCTCTCCCGCAAGAGGAGAGGGCACTATAACGCGCGCCGCGCTTTCTGACGCAGTAAGACTAGCGCGAAGCAGGATGGCCCGAGGCCGCAACGTCTTCTTCTCGGCTGAGAATGATCGCGGCGGCCTCAGGCAGCGATTTCACCACCATGTCCGGAAAGTTGGGGCCATCTTGCTGATAGGAATAATCGATGAAGATGCTGAAACAGCCGGCGGCGCGGCCCGCTGCGACATCGCGCCAGCGGTCGCCGACCACGTAGCTTCGCGCCAGATCGATGCCGTGCTCGGCGGCCGCGGCGAGGATCAGGCCCGGTTTCGGCTTGCGGCAATCGCAACGCGCTGCGTCGTTGTGAAAGCAGGTCTTGATGTCATCGATGAGCAGGCGCGCCCGCACCATATCGTGCATGGCTTCGACCGTGGCCCGCTCCGTCAAGCCGTTGGCGACGTCCGGTTGATTGGTGATCACGATGACCAGATAGCCGCGCTCCTTGAGCCGCCGCACGGCATCGTCCACGCCGGGCAACAATCGGAACTGCGCGAGTGTCGTCGGCGCGACGGGGCGGCCATCGCGCTCCAGGTTGGCGTTGATGACGCCGTCACGATCGAGGAAAACAGCGCGGCGCACGTGTCGTCGCTTTTCTGGTCCGTCGGCCGCGCATGACGCTTACGGCAGGGCGAGGTCCTGGGCTTGGGCGGCATTTTGTTCGCCTCGTAGCGCATCCGGCGGCGGCTTGTGGCCGCCGAGCAGGTTGCCGGTCCAATTGTCGAGGCGATCGATCAGGTTGTAGTAGCTGTATTCGGGCGAGCGGCGGATCAACAGACCGTCCTTCACCTCTTCGGAGTACTCGTACTGCGCCCAGCCGTTGCAGCCCTTGCAGAACGGCACCTTATCCCACTGCGCGGTCTCGTGATAATAGCGCGCCTTGGCGAATTCCTCGCCGTGCCAGATCGCTTCGACGCCCTTGTCGAACACGTTGCCCATGTCGGTGGCGCGCACGCCGTCCAGGCAGCAGAGCCGGACGCTGCCGTCATTGTGCACCGGCATGGTCTTGTAGATGACCGCGCAGGGCACGCGCTTGGGCGGTTCGATCATGTCGGGAAAGGTGCCGTTCTCGAACACGATGCCCATGCGCACCACGTCGACGACGCCGACCCAGCGGTCGACGAACGCCTGCTCCTCGTGGCGATTGGTGCCCTGCGTGGTGAACGAGACGCCGACCCGCGGGTGTTCGCGGTCGCCGCGCACGCGCAGCATCCGGAATACTGCGGCTTCGATCTTGGCGAGTTTGTCGACGCCGCGCACCTTCTTTAAGGTTTCCGGCGTGGTCGAATCCAGGCTGAACATGATCGAATCGACCTTGATCTGACAGAAGAACTCGGCGAGGTCCTCGGTCAGCGTCAGGCCGTTGGTGTTCATCGCGATGGCGATGCCGCGCCGCTTCATGTCGGTGAACACCTCGCGCAAGTTCGGAATGAGCAGCGGCTCGCCGTAGATGCTTGGCGCCACCATCGGCTGCTTTTTGGTGAACTCGTCGAGCATCTTGCGCGCGGCATCGAGATTCATGATGCCTTTGAGCGGGTCGATCTGGTCGTCGTCCTCGAGCCCCCAGACCGGGCACATGTGACAGCGCAGATTGCAACGGGTGGCGAAGTCGATCAGCAGGCGGTCCGGCATGTCCGGCACCGGCATCGGTTGCCAATTGTATCTGGGGTCGACCCAGTCCGCCTTGGACCAATCGCGCATCGGTTCCCTGCCTCGCGCCGCTCCGCGCCGATCGCTGCGATACATTCAGACCGGTTCGGGCATTTATAGCTGGTGCCGATGCAGTGACAAGGGCTTTTGCGTCTGTCACCGCAGCTGCATCAAGAGCGCCCGCAAGCGCCGAACGGCAGGTTTTCCTTCATTCGACGCCATCGGTCTGTTTGAAGGCTAGGCGACGGCAGGCTGCGGTTGCCGCAGCGTGGCGCGCGGATTCCCGATCAGCGCCGCGAAGACGTGCCGCAACAAATCGCGCAGCGCGACGACGGTATACGGACAGCCTTCGACGGTGCTGGTTTGCAGCAGGCCACGTTCGGCCAGCGCCGGCGCAAATTGCGGGAAATCGCGGTCGAGCCGCGGATGGCGCCGGATGCGCACCGGATGCACGACGCCGCTGCGGTCGCGGCAGTGATAAAGCTCCGCCTGCTCGGGTGGCCGCACATAGAGGTCGACGTTGATCACCTCCTCGGGCAGGTGGATCGCTGTGCAGCATTCCAGGCCGACGCCGATCATCAGCACGTAGGCATCGTAATCGCGCATCAGACCATACGGGCTGTTGCCGGATACCGGCGTGCTGTCGACGTGGTGGCGCGACAGCAAAAGCGGCGCTGCCGGGCCCCAGCCGGCGACCGAGTGCGTCGGGTGAATGCTGCGCGCAACCGCGTAGCGGGTACGGAACACTTCCGTCAGAACGCCAGTGTGGGACGGCGTCGCCATTTCGTCCCAGTGCGGATTGTCCGGCGTCACGGTGCGCCAAGTCATGGTCGGCATGAAGAGATTGCCGGCGGCGAGATAGTCGAGCAGCGCCTCGATTATTGCTTCGGCGCGATAACCTTGGCGGCTCAAAGTCGCGATCGCGCTGTGCACCACGAGCGTCCCGTTGCGGGGCACGCCAAATCGTTCCAGGATGGGCAGCAGTGCCGCCGCTTCCCTTGATGGGCCGTGCGTCATTTGGCAACCGCCAAATCGGCCTTTGCCTTGATCGCCTCGATCATGTCGAGGCAGCGATCGATGTCGCGAAACGGCAAGCCGCTGAGCTGCGATAATTCCAGGTCCCACCATGTGAGCCGCAGCAAGCGCTCAATCGTCCGTTCCGGGAAGCGAAAGCGCTTGATGCTGGCCGGTACGCCGGCCACGACCGCGTAGGGCGGCACGTCCTTGGTGACGACAGAGCCGGCCGCGATGATCGCGCCGTCGCCGACGTTCACGCCGGCCATGACGTTGACGTTATGCCCGGTCCAGACGTCGTTGCCGACGGTCACGTGCGCGAACATGTCGGGCGTGCGCTCGAGGCGCTTGAATTCGGCGTATTCTTCCACCCAATCGAATGAATTGGGATGGTATTGGAACTCGTGGATGCTGAGCCAGTCCGACGGGTGATTGAACGGATTGATCGCGGTACGGGCGCCGATCGCGCAAAATGCGCCGATCGTAGCGCGGGCGATGAAGCAGTTTTCGTTCATGCCGAAATATTTGCCGGTGACGACGTCAGGACCGACCTGCGAATTCTTATTGAGGAACAGCGGACCGCAAATGGTCGATTTGATGATTCGGGCGCCTGGATTAAGGCGCATGATGCCGTGCAGATAAGCCGGCGCGGTTCCGGTGTTCTCGTAAAAATCTATTTTGGTTTCCGCGTACTTCATTGGCGGCGGATAAAAGATTTGTCTGATCGGAAGTGATCTACCATGGCGGCATTGCGTTGAAAACCGGCTTGCAGGCGCAGGCTTGACGGTGAGCTTCGCCCCTGCCGAAGAATGCGGTCGTTCATCACTTGCTATCAGAACTGATAGCTCGCAATGATACGCACTTGTCGCGGAAACAGCACGCTGGCCCCCGGCGTCGGCGTCCATTTGGGGCGCCCCACCTCCTCAGGCATTTTGCCGAAGCGCATTTTCCGCGTTTGTCGGGTCGCCATTCTGGTGCGGTGCGCCGGCCGTGAAGGCGCGGCGGTTTTCCAAACGCGGCCGTGAATTTGCCGTTTGGGCGGTCCATCAGCCGCGCTCGCCGGCTGTGGCGACCGGCCAAAGTTCCTTGCGCATTGGGCACGGTGGCGGTCAACGCCGGCCAATGTTCCATTTCTGACACAGGCGGCACAGGATCCTCGCATTTTACGCTCTCCACAAGGCGCGCCCGGCCATTGAGTTGGGTTGACGTAAAAGGCGAAATGTACCATAGCGTCAGTGGGGAGGGCGGCAGAGAAAAGCCGAGAAAATGCTGGCAAATCGCGCTTGAGCCAGTGCCAATTTTCGACTGTTCCTCGCAGCCGCCGGCAGGCATCTGCCATCATCTAGAGGCGGCACTCGCAGTGGGTGCGGTTCCCGAATGATACGCTTCGGGGGGCCATCCGGTGAGGATGGGGCAAGAGGGGCGGTAATGGAGCGGGTACAGCAGCTACGCGTCAAGTTGTTTGCCGATGGCGCCGATTTCGACGGCATCGTGGCGCTCGCCGCCAATCCGATGATCCGCGGCTTCACCACCAACCCGACGCTGGCGCGCAATGCGGGCGTGCGGAACTACGAGGAGTTCGGGCGTAAGGTGCTCGCCGCTGTTCCGGACCGCCCGGTTTCGCTCGAAGTCTTCGCCGACGATTTTGCCGGAATGACCCGCCAGGCGCGCGCGATCGCGAGCTGGGGCAAAAACGTCAACGTCAAGATACCCGTCACCAACACCAACAGAGAGTTTTCCGGCGAGGTCATCAGGCGATTGTCCGCCGAAGGCATAAACGTCAACGTCACCGCCATAACCACCGTTAATCAGGTGCGACGCGTGGCTGACCATCTTTCGCCTGATGCTCCGGCAATCGTCTCGGTGTTCGCGGGACGGATTGCCGATACCGGGGTCGATCCCGTGCCAATGATGGTGGAGGCGGTCAAAGTCCTGCGGCAGCGCCCCAAGGCAGAGCTGCTGTGGGCCAGCCCCCGCGAGCTTCTCAACATCTTCCAGGCAGACGCCGTCGGCTGTCACATCATTACCGCCACCAAAGACGTCCTGGCGAAGCTCAGCCTTGTCGGCAAGGATCTGGACGACTATTCGCTCGAAACCGTCAAGATGTTCCGACGCGATGCCGTTGCCGCCGGTTTCGAGATCGGGGATACGGTTGAAGCCTCGAGCGTGCGCGCTGTGGCTTGATGCAGGCGCTTGGCTTGGGCGGTAAGCAACTCGCGGAAAGGCCCGCCGCTAGCGTCTGCTGCTAGCGGGCAGCGATTGCAGCGCTGCACCAGTTCAGGTTGGTGAGCAGGGAGCGTAAATGACCATAACGAATATTTTGATCACCGGTGGTGCGGGTTATGTAGGGCACGTTTTGACGCCGCGGCTATTGTCCGCCGGTTACAACGTTACGGTCTATGACGCGCTGTTTTTCGGCTGTCATTTGCCCAATGATCCCAAGCTCCGCGTGATCAGGGGCGATGTCCGCGATGCTGCCAAGCTTGGCGAGGCGCTGGCCGGCCAGGACGCCATCCTGCATTTGGCCTGCATCTCGAACGACGCCAGTTTCGAGCTCGACGAGAGGCTGTCGCAGACCATCAATTACGACTGCTTCGAGCCCGTGGTGATCGCCGCAAAGCAGGCTGGCGTGCAGCGCTTCGTCTACTGCTCATCGAGTTCGGTCTACGGCGTCTCGGATTCCCCAGACGTGACGGAGGAGCACCCACTGGTGCCGCTGACGCTCTACAACAAGTTCAAGGGCCTATGCGAGCCGCTGTTGTGGAAGCACAAGGCCGATGATTTCACCTGCGTCGTGGTGCGGCCGGCGACGATCTGCGGCTATAGCCCGCGCACGCGGCTCGATCTTTCCGTCAACATCCTGACCAATCACGCGGTGAACAAGGGCGTCATCACCGTGTTCGGCGGCAATCAGATGCGCCCGAACCTGCACGTCGAAGACATGGTCGATGCCTATCAGCTGATGCTGGAGGCGCCGCACGAAAAAATTCACGGCGAGATTTTCAACATCGGCTTTCAGAATTATTCGATCGCCGAGATCGCCGGCATGGTGAAACGCGTGGTCGAGGAAGAGATGCCGGAAAAGGGCGACATCAAGATCGTCACGACACCGACCAACGACATGCGCTCCTATCATGTCAATTCCGACAAGGTGAAACGCGTGCTCGGCTTTGCGCCGAGGCGCAGCGTCGAGGACGCCGTGCGCGATCTGACGCACGCGTTCCGCAATTACCTGCTGCCGGACAGCTTCGACGACGATTGGTACTATAACGTGCGGACCATGAAGAAGCTCGGAGTGCAATGAGCGCGGCGCGGCACATCGCGGTCGTCACCGGCGGTGCCGGCTTCATCGGCAGCCACATGGTGGATCATCTGCTCGAGCGCGGCTATCGGGTTCGGGTTATCGACAATCTGCGCGGCGGCCGCATCGCCAACCTGGCCGAGCATCGCGGCAATCCGGACTTGTCGTTCGAGGAAGCGGACATCCGCGACTTGGAGCCTGACAACGCCTTGTTTGCCGACGTTGCCTACGTGTTCCATTTTGCTGGCATCGGCGACATCGTGCCGTCGATCGAGCAGCCGATCGAATACATGGATACCAACGTGCAGGGCACGGTCCGGGTGCTGGAATGCGCCCGCCACGCGGCGGCGCGCAAATTCGTCTATGCGGCGTCATCGTCATGCTACGGCATCGCTGCGGTGCCCACCACCGAGCAGCATCCGATCGCCCCGCAATATCCCTATGCGTTGTCCAAATATCAGGGCGAGCACGCGGCGTTCCATTGGCATCGCGTGTATCGGCTCCCGGTCAATTCGATCCGCATCTTCAATGCCTACGGCACGCGCGTGCGCACCACCGGCGCCTATGGCGCGGTGTTCGGCGTGTTCTTCAAGCAGAAGCTCGCCGGCAAGCCGTTCACCGTGGTCGGCGACGGCACGCAGAAGCGCGATTTTCTCTATGCGACCGACGTGGCATCGGCCTTTTTGTTGGCGGCCGAGACGAAGAAGTCCGGAGAAATCTGGAATCTGGGCGCCGGCAATCCGCAATCGGTCAATCGGCTGGTGGAATTAATCGGCGGCTCGGTTGTTCATATCCCGAAGCGGCCGGGCGAGCCGGACGTGACCTGGGCGGATATCTCCAAGATCAAGCGTGATCTCGGCTGGCAGCCGCAGGTCGGATTCCAGGAGGGGGTTGCGGCGATGATGGCGGAGATTGACAATTGGCGTGATGCGCCACTGTGGGATCCCGATTCGATCAAGCGAGCGACCCGAACCTGGTTCGAGGCGCTCGCTGCGGAGTGACCGATGGAGACACGCCTGGGCGGCGGCTATCGCCGCAAGATCAAGAGTGTCGACGAGCTCTGCTCGGTGCTCGGCCCGCGGCCGCGGCAACGCACCGTGGTCATGTGCCACGGCGTGTTTGATCTGGTGCATCCGGGACATATCCGGCACCTGGTCTATGCCAAGGAAAAAGCCGACATCCTGATCGCGAGCTTGACGGCCGACGCGCACATCACCAAGGCCAATTATCGGCCGTTCGTGCCGGAAGACCTGCGGGCGCTCAACCTAGCGGCGCTCGAAATGGTCGATTACGTGATCATCGACCCCAATCCGACGCCGATCGAAAATATCGCGCGGCTGCAGCCCGATTATTTCGCCAAGGGCTATGAATACCAGGACGGCGGCATCAATCCGAAAACGGAGCGGGAGATCGAGGCGCTGTCGAGCTATGGCGGCGAGATCCTGTTTACGCCGGGCGACATCGTCTACTCCTCGTCGCACCTGATCGAGACCGGCCCGCCGGACATCGCGGTGGAGAAGCTCTTGGCGCTGATGGAGGCCGAAGCGCTCGACTTCGACCACCTGCGCCGCATTCTCGATCAGTTCGAGGGATTGGAAGTGCACGTCGTCGGCGACACCATCGTCGACAGCCTCACCTACACGACGATGATCGGCGGCATGACCAAGACGCCGACACCGAGCGTGCGCTTCGATAGCCGCGCCGATTACGTCGGCGGCGCCGCGGTCGTCGCCAAGCACCTGCGCGCCGCCGGCGCCGAGGTCACCTTGTCCACGGTGCTCGGCGATGACGTGCTGAAGGACTTCGTGCTGGAGGATTTGGCGACGGCCGGCGTCAAGGTGATGCCGATCATCGATCACGCGCGGCCGACGACGCACAAGAATGCCTATGTGTGCGACGATTATCGGTTGCTTAAAGTCGATACACTCGATAACCGCAGCATCACCGATGCGCAGATGGAGCAGATTGGCAGCAACGTTGTGCGGGCGCCGGGCCGCGCAGTCGTGTTCAGCGATTTCCGTCACGGCATCTTCAATCGCCGCACAATTCCCGGCCTGACCGCCGCGATTCCGCGCGGGGTGTTTCGCGTCGCCGACAGCCAGGTGGCGAGCCGCTGGGGCAATATCCTCGAGTTCAAGGGTTTTGATCTGCTCACCCCCAACGAGCGCGAGGCGCGCTTCGCGCTGGCCGACCAGGATACCGGCGTGCGTCCGCTGGCCGCCAAGCTGCATGAGGAGGCGCAGTCCAAGACCGTCATCCTCAAGCTCGGCGATCGCGGCGTACTGACCTGCCGCGCCGGACGGGAGCGCGATCCGCGCACGTTCTTTGTCGTCGACAGTTTCGTCGAGCGTGTGATCGACGCGGTCGGCGCCGGCGATGCGCTGCTTGCCTACGCCACGCTGTCGCTGCTTGTCGATCCCTCGGAAGTTGCTGCCTCCATCCTTGGCTCGCTGTCGGCCGCGCTCGAATGCGAGGCCGAGGGCAACGTGCCGATCGGCCCGGACGACGTGCTGCACAAGCTCCTGGGTCTCGAAAAACGTGCCCGGTTCGTCTAACCGAGCGGACTTAAGGTGATGCGCGTCGTCGTCGCCGGCCTTGGTGTGCAGGGGCACAAGCGCCGACGCGTAGCGGGCGCCGACTTCGTCGCGGCGGTCGACCCGGTCAATAGCGAAGCGCAATACCGTCGCATCGAAGACGTGCCGCCCGCAAGCTACGACGCGGTGCTGGCCTGTATCCCCGACGAGCCAAAGGTTACGGTGCTTGATTACCTGCTAAGCCACGGCAAGCATGTTCTGGTCGAAAAGCCGTTGTGGGCCGCCGATGACGCCGAAATTGCGCGGCTCGCGGGACTGGCGAAGCAGAACGGCGCTGTCTGCTACACCGCCTATAACCACCGCTTCGAGCCGCATTTCGTGCGTATGCGCGACGTCATCAAATCGGGCCGGCTCGGCACCATTTACCGCTGCCGCATGTTCTACGGCAACGGCACGGCGCGGCTCGTTCGCGATTCAGAGTGGCGCGATCAGGGTGCGGGCGTGCTGCCCGATCTCGGCTCGCATCTGCTCGACACTGCGCGGTTCTGGTTCGGCGATATCGGCGACGATTTCGCGATCATTTCCAGCCGCTGTTTCGAGAACCGCGCGCCCGATCATGTCGTGCTTGGCTCGCGCGGCACGACACCGCAGCTCGAGCTGGAAATGACGTTGTTGAGCTGGCGCAACCATTTCACCTGCGACGTCTTTGCCGAGAACGGCTCGGCCCATATCAGCTCGCTGTGCAAGTGGGGGCCGTCCTCGTTCACGCTGCGCACGCGCCTGCTGCCGAGCGGGCGGCCGCCGGAGGACACCATCACGTTGGTGCAGGACGATCCGACCTGGGCCATCGAGTACGAGCACTTCAAGCGGCTGTGCGCCGAGCGCCGCGTCGGCAATCTCTATGACGATCTCTGGCTCAACCGCACGCTGCGGCGGCTGGGCGAGGCTGCGATCAAGGAGCTTAAGGCGTGAGCGTGCCTATCGTCGGATTTGCCGGTCTCACGCACCTGGGTCTGGTATCGGCAGTCGCCGCGGCAGCCAAGGGATTCCGCGTGGTCGGCTACGATCCCGATCAAAGCCGGGTGCGCGACATCGCCGACGGGCACCTTCCGGTGCTGGAGCCCGGCCTCGACAATCTGGCGCGCTGCTTTGGCGCGCAGCTGTCCTATACCCACCGTGTCGGCGATTTGAATGCTTGCGATCTCGTTTACATTGCCACCGACGTTTCGACCGACGATTGTGGACGGAGCGACCTGTCAGACATCTCGTCGCTGATCGAAGCGGTGATTGCGGCGCTCGGGCCGAGCGCGCTCCTGTGCGTGCTGTGCCAGGTGCCGCCGGGCTTCACCCGCAAGCTGCCGCTCGACCCGGCGCGGCTCTACTATCAGGTCGAGACGCTCGTGTTTGGCCGCGCCGTCGAGCGAGCCACAAAACCCGAGCGCTTCATCATCGGCTGCGCCGAGCCGGCGCGGCCGTTGCCGGCCGCCTACGCGGCCGTCCTCGGCGCATTCGACTGCCCCATTCTGCCGATGCGCTACGAAAGCGCCGAACTCGCCAAGATTGCCATCAATTGCTGTCTGGTCGCGTCGGTCAGCGTCGCCAACACGCTCGCCGGCCTGTCCGAGCGCATCGGTGCCGATTGGCATGAAATCGCGCCGGCGCTGCGCCTCGACCGTCGCATCGGCCCGCACAGCTATCTCAATCCCGGATTGGGCATTGCGGGCGGCAACCTCGAACGCGATCTCGCGACCGTGCTGCGGCTCGCCGAGGCTACAGGAAGCGAAGCCGCGGTGATCGCCGCGTTTGTCGAGAACAGCCGCATTCGGCGTGATTGGGTGTTGCGGCTGCTCCATCGCGAGGTCCTGCCGCACAAAGCAGACCCGACATTCGGCATTTTGGGTCTGGCCTACAAAGAAAACACCCATTCGACGAAGAATTCGCCGTCACTGGCGCTGATCGCGAATCTGCAGAACTGGCCGATCCGCGTTTACGATCCGGTGGTGCCGGCCGCTGTCGTCCAGCATCCGGCGGTCACCGCTGCGCCCAGCGCGATCGAGGCGGCGCGCGGCAGCGACGCGCTCCTGATCATGACGCCATGGCCGGAATTTCGCACGCTTTCGTCCGCCGATTTGGCTGCTGCAATGTGCGGGCGCGTGATCGTCGATCCGTTCCGCGTGCTTGAGCCGGCGGCACCGCGCGCCGCGGGCTTTTCCTATTTTACGCTCGGTGCGCCGTTGTTTCACAGCGCAAAGGACCTTTGAGTATGCTCGAACATCAAACGCATTCGCCGCAGCGACCGACCCGCGCCGTCGTCGTCGGCGCCGGCGGCTTCGTCGGCGGCGCCATCGCGCAACAGCTGAGAAACGATAACGTGCCGATGCTTGGCCTGACGCGGCGCGACGTCGATCTGCTGCAGGACAGCGCGGCCAAGGCGCTCGCTGGACTCTTGCGCGCCGATGATGCCGTTGTGTTGGTGTCCGCGATCGCGCCAGCGCGCACTGCGGCGGCGCTGATGCAAAATCTCGTCATGGCCGGGCAACTCATCGCTGCATTAGCGGCGCGGCCGGTCGCGCATCTCGTCTACATCAGCTCCGATGCAGTCTATGCCGACGCCGCCAATCCGGTGACCGAGCGCTCATGCCGGCAGCCGTCCACGATGCACGGCATGATGCATGCGGCCCGCGAATTGATGCTCAAGACTGAAGCGAAGGCTCCCCTCGCCATTCTGCGCCCGAGCCTCCTCTACGGCGCGCGCGATCCGCACAACGGCTATGGCCCCAACCGCTTTCGCCGCCTTGCCGCCAAGGGCGAGGCGATTAGCCTGTTCGGCGACGGCGAAGAGCAGCGTGATCATGTTTTCATTGACGACGTCGCTCGGCTTGTATCGCTTGTCCTGGCGCATCGCAGCCGGGGCGAGCTCAACGTCGCCACTGGACAATCCGCCTCGTTTCACGAGGTTGCCGATTTGGCGGTGAAATTGTCCGGCAAATCCGTCGAGATCCACGGCACGCCACGACAGAATCCAATCACGCACCGGCATTTCGATATCACCGAATGCCTCAAAGCGTTTCCGCAATTCCATTACACGCCGCTGCGCGAGGGTCTCGAACGCGCAGCGCGTGAATCGGCAGGAGTGCCGCTATGAGAGAAGTGAACCTGCTGGCAAAGCTGCCACGCGGCAAACGCAATGTCTGCGCGCGCGCCGAAGCCAAAACCGCGGAGATCGTCGCCATCTCCCGGGAATACGGCGCGCTCTACTTCGACGGTCCGCGCACCTACGGCTACGGTGGCTATCGCTACGATGGCCGCTGGATTCCGGTCGCCGAGGACATGGTCAAGCACTTTGGGCTCAAGCCGGGCGACCGCATTCTCGACGTGGGCTGCGCCAAGGGCTTCTTGGTCAAGGATTTGCTCAAAGTCTGTCCGGGCCTCGAAGCGTTCGGCCTCGATATTTCGGAATATGCCCTGATGACATGCGAGCCCGAAGTGGTCGGCCGCCTGCACCTGGGCAACGCCACCAACCTGCCGTTCCCCGACAACAGTTTTCAGGCTGTGATCTCGCTCAACACCGTGCACAACCTCGAGCGGCCCGAATTGATCACGGCGCTCCGCGAGATCGAACGGCTGGCCCCTGGGCGCGGCTTCGTGCAGGTCGATTCCTACCGCACGCCGGAACAGAGGGCGGTGTTCGAGGAATGGGTCCTGACCGCCAAGTTCCACGATTACCCGGACGGCTGGATCAGTCTGTTCAAGGAGGCCGGATATACGGGCGATTATTACTGGACCATCATCGAGTAACGGCCTAAAACTGCCCGGCCGCGCTTGCCGGCGGAGCGCGTGAGGGGCCGAAGCTGCTGACTTGACAGGAGTTTTCTGGCACGTGCCGCCGCTGCGGCAAGCTCCTTGCGCCATCCGACAGCCCGTTCAGGGAGTCCGTACGATGCACGACGTGACCCGCCGTAATTGCTTCGACGTCGCGGCCGCGCGGGCGCGCTGCTTGCAATATCGCCAGCGCATCCTGGACATCTCCCAGCAAGTGCAGGCGCTGCACATCGGTTCGGCCTATTCGTGCACCGAGATGGTCGACACCATCTACCATGGCCTGATGCGCCGTAATCCGGACGGCACCTCGCCCGACACCTTCCTGATGTCGAAGGGGCACGGCTGCATGATCCTCTACGTCATCCTGGAGGATCTCGGCGTGCTTGGCCGCAAGGATCTCGATCTCTACTGCAAGCCGAACGGCCGTCTCGGCTGCCATCCCGACTTCGGCAATCCAGGCATCGAAGCGTCGACCGGCGCGCTCGGTCACGGGCTGTCGATGGCGGTCGGCATGGCGCTCGCCGAACGCGGCCGCAAGACCGGCGGCGTCATCTACACCGTGCTGAGCGACGGCGAGGTGCAGGAAGGCTCGACCTGGGAGGCGGTGCTCATGGCTTCCTCGCTCGGCCTGACCAATCTCATCGCCTTCGTGGACAACAACGACTTCCAGAGTCTGGGCCGTACTTCGGAGACCCACCCGACGTTTTATCCGCTCGTCGAAAAATTCCAGGCTTTCGGCTGGGAGTGCGCCGAGGTCGACGGTCACGCCGCCGCCGCGGTGTTCGCCGCCGTAAGCGGAAGGGAGGGCGGACGGCCCTTCATGCTGGTCGGCAAGACAACGAAGGGCAAAGGCATCAGCTACATGGAGAACGTGCCGATCTGGCATTATCGCTCGCCGAGCCCGCAGGAATACGAGCAGGGCAAGCGGGAACTGGAAGCTGCGTCGGCACGGGCCGCGCCATGAGGAACACGTTTTCGGAGGCGCTGTACAAGGCAGCCACGAGCAATCCCGACATTTACATCGTGGTCGCCGACATTTCGCCGGCCGGCAGCATGGCGAAATTCCGCGACCAATATCCGGATCGCTTCATCAATGTCGGCGTCGCCGAGCAAAGCATGATCGGCATCTGCGCCGGGCTCGCACTCAAAGGCTGTCAGCCCTTCGCCTACACCATCGCCACGTTCTCGCTGTACCGCCCGTTCGAAATGGTGCGCGACGACCTCTGCTATCAGAATCTGCCGGTGACGGTGGTCGGCATGGGCGCCGGCGTGATCTATTCGACGCTCGGCGGCACGCATCACACCCAGGAAGACATTGCCATCGCCGGGGCGTTGCCCAACATGCAGATCATCGCGCCGTGCGATCCGGCGGAATGCACCGAGGCCACCGCCTATTGCGCGACCCAGAAGAACGGCCCGGTCTATCTGCGCCTCGGCAAGGCCGGCGAGCCGAACTTCACCGACAAGGCGGTCGACCCTTGGGCGTTTGGCAAGCTGCGCTACATCAAGCGCGGCATCGATGTCTGCATCCTGAGCTACGGCGTCATCATGGCCAAGGCGATGCAGCTTGCCGCACGGTTCGAGGCCAAAGGACAATCGGTTTCGGTCGTGTCCTGCCACACCTTGAAGCCGCTCGACGGCGACGGCATTCGTGACGCGCTGCAGCGGCACCGTCATGTCATCGTCATCGAGGAGCACGCCCCGCAGGGCGGGCTGGCGCCACGCACCAAACAGATTGCCTGGGACATGCAGGCGCGTTGCCGGCTCGATACTTTCACGCTGCAGGACGCCTTCATCCACAATTACGGCAGTCACGACGATCTTTTGGCCGCCCATGGCTTGGAAGTCGGCGCCATCGCCGAGCGAGTAGGGGCCTGATGAAAGACATTGCGTCCAATGCGGGTGGCAGAGCCGACGTGGCGCAGCCGCGTCCTGTACCCAATGCCGCGCTCGCCGTTCATGGCGGCGACAAGGTGCGCAAGACGCCGATGCCGCCGCGCCTCGCGCTGGGCGACGGCGAGCGCAAGATGGTCATGGCGGTGCTGGACTATTACCGCGAGCGCGATGTCGATCCCGGCTACGAAGGCCATTTCGAGAAAATGTATTGCCACGCCTTTGCCGACATGATGGGCGGCGGCTACGCCGACGCGGTCGCCACCGGCACCTCGTCGCTCTATGTCGCGGTTGCGGCGCTCGATCTGCCCAAGGGCAGCGAGGTGCTGGTCTCGCCGATCACCGATCCCGGCAGCCTGGCGGCAATCGTGCTCAACGGGCTCAGGCCGCGGCTGATGGATTCGAAGCCCGGCAGCTATAATGTCGGGCCGGAACAATTCGCCGAGCGCATCACGCCGAACGTCAGCGCCGCGATGGTGGTGCATGCCGCCGGCCAGGCGGCCGAGATCGACAAGATCGTCGCGATCGCGCACGCGCGCGGCATCAAGGTCATCGAGGATTGCGCACAAGCCCATGGCGCCCTGTTGCGGGCCAAGCGCGTCGGCGCCTTCGGCGACATTGCGGCGTTCTCCACCATGTACCGCAAGGCGCATATGACGGGACCATCGGGCGGCGTGGTCTTCACCAAGGATCTCGAGCTGCACCGCCGCGCTGTGGCGCACGCCGACCGCGGCAAGCCGCGCTGGCGGGACGATTTCAGCGACCGCGACCCATCGACCTATCTGTTTCCGGCGCTCAACCATAACACCGACGAAATATCCTGCGCGATCGGGCTCGCCTCGCTCGCCCGCCTCCGCAGCACGATCATCGGCCGGCTTGCCTTCGTGTCGGATTTCGTTGCGCGCCTGGTCGACACCTCGGACGCCTGCACGCCTTACCCGTTTTCGCCGACCGACTCGCCGTTCTTCTATCCGGTCATGGTCAATTGCGGCGCCATCACCTGCAGCAAGATCGAGTTTGCCGAGGCGGTGCGCGCCGAGGGCATCGATCTCAATCCGCATTATCGTTTCGTGGCGTCGGACTGGCCCTATATCCGGCCCTACCTCGCCGATGATTTCGCCGTGCCGAACGCGCACGATATCTGCAACCGCTCGTTCAACCTTTATCTCAACGAGCGTTACGGCGAGCGCGAGGCGCGCGACGCGGTGAAGGCGATCGTCAAGGTCGAGAAGCATTTCGCCCGGCATTGACGACATTCCGCGCTCCGCGGCCGGGCGGCTTCGACGCGCGCTGCCGATTTCGGTAACGAAAAGTTAAGCGAAATTGCCATGGAACCGATCAAGTGAAACAATATTCCATGTCGATAAGGCATTGCGCCGGGCGGGACAGGCGGGGGGATAGGGGCGATGACAGCAGAGGCGGACATGTCGCGGCCCTCCAAGCGCTTTGTTTGCCCTATGAGTCTGAATACACGGCCCATCGGAATGACGAGCGGGCCGGCCGGGTGATGCGGCTCCGGCTCAAAGCACGGGAGCACGTCAAGGGGCCGGCAATCATGCCCGACCTTGCAGATATGGACCACATGGACCCCCAACAGAAGCGAAAGCGGCTGCGCTTGGAGAGTTGAGCGCTTTTACTCTCTTCTCGCACGAAGAGGCCGATCAGCGTCGACCACGGCAGCGGCAGCGTTCGGTGGCCTGAATCGATCCGGCGTAAATTTTTTGTAACAATGTCACGTGTTTCCTGTAATTATCGATCGGCCGCCTTGAAAAGCATCTCGTTGCTGCGCAGTCCAGGTGGATTTTTGGATACTCAGCCGGATTCGTAGGCACACTTTCGCATTCAGAGAGAATTCCTTCCAAAATTTAATGTGCCCGCGCCCAAAATCGTCGGGACGCCGTGCTGCGACAGTGTTAAGAAACGGTTTTGGGGCGCGTTTATCTGGTTCGCGATGGACGCGTCGGCAGACTCCGTTATCCGGATCGATCATGGCGCCGTTTCGTTGGCGCGCAAGCTCTTGCATTGGCGTGCGTCAGGGTGCTTTCTCGTCCCTCGACGTCGCCGTCGCGTCGCGGAGGTGCCCAGTATTCTCGTCGTCACCGTTCCGAAATCCGGCACCGTCTTCACCAATCTCACGCTGTCGCGCGGACTTTCGCTTGAGCCGACGTCAGTCAGCTTCGGCTATTTTCCTCATTACCTTGTCGATATCCCCAAATTGCCGTCGTTCGCCGAGGGTGGCAAAGTCGCCTCCGCCCATTTCGATCCGAGCCCCGTCAATCTGCAATCGCTGACCTGTTTCGTCAAAAAATGGGTCGTGCACGTCCGCGATCCGCGCTCGGTCGTACTCAGCTGGGTCCACCATATGAATCGGCTTTACCGCGATCGGGGCAAGGGCGAATACGAGCACTTGTTCGTCTATCCGACTCCGCCGGAAGCCTATTACGGTTGGTCGTTTTGTC